>CAMJRT010000018.1 GCA_946408295.1 uncultured Bacteroidales bacterium | reverse complement strand
CCAGCCAGCCGCAACGGCGGGGACGGCCGGTGGTGGCGCCGAACTCGTGGCCGATCTGACGCAGGCGCTCGCCGGTCTCATCGAACAGTTCGGTCGGGAAAGGCCCGCTGCCCACACGGGTGCAGTAGGCTTTGAAGATACCGAACACCTTGCCGACTTTCGAAGGGGCGATGCCCAGGCCGGTGCACACGCCCGCCGCCATCGTATTGGAGGAAGTGACGAACGGATAGGTGCCGAAATCAATGTCGAGCAAGGAGCCCTGCGCGCCCTCGGCGAGGATTTTCACATCGTCGCGGAGGTATTGGTTGACCGTCACCTCGTTTTCGATGAATGCAAAGCGTTTGAGCTGCTCCACGGCGGCCAGCCATTTCTGCTCGTATTCGGCGAGGTCGAAAGAAAAATTCGGATAGAGCGAGAGCATCCCGCAATGTTTGGCTTTGAGCGCCTCGTATTTGGCCTTGAAATCCGGCGAGAGAATGTCGCCCACGCGCAGGCCGTTGCGTCCCGTCTTGTCCATATAGGCCGGGCCGATACCCTTGAGGGTGGAACCGATCTTGGCTTTTCCCTTGGCCGCTTCGCTGGCGGCGTCCAGCATACGGTGGGAGGGGAGGATGAGTTGGGCCCGTTTGGCAATCAGCATTTTCTTGGAAATATCGCCGGCCTTGGCTTCGATGTCGCGAATCTCGTCCATCAGGATAACGGGGTCGATGACCACGCCGTTGCCGATGATGTTGATGGAACCTTCGCGGAAAATGCCGGAGGGAACGGTGTGCAACACGAAACCTTCCCCGTCGAAGACCAGGGAATGGCCCGCATTGGGACCGCCCTGAAAACGCGCAATCACTTTGTAATCCGGGGTCAGCACATCGACCACCTTGCCTTTTCCTTCGTCCCCCCACTGGAGACCGAGAACCACATCTACTTTGCTCATTTTTGTCAATCGTTTTTAGAATAGCCTGCGAATTTACGAATAAGCCGAGAGAAAAGCAAATATGTAATTTGCTTTTCCGAGGCGGGAGTACAAACCGGCGCCAGCCGGAATTACGAATAAGCCGAGAGAAAAGCAAATATGTAATTTGCTTTTCCGAGGCGGGGCTTTCGCGCTCGATTGCCCAACCCGTACTCCCTCAACGCCCTCGCACCCCGCGCGAGCAAACGCAAATGTGAAAGAGGAGGCTATTTGTGGACGGGACGGATGAAGCCGCCGCAGAGGCGTTCGAGATAGGAGTAGTTGTGGCCGCCGTTGTTGCTATGCACCTCCAGCATATAGGCGCAGCGGTGGAAGCCGTCCGTAGGCTCCAGGGTTGACGACCAGTAGATGCTCTTGCTGTCGGTCCAGTTGCCGTTGTCCTGCCAATATCCGCTCACGGGCAGGAAAATCCAGTTGCCGCTGCTGCGGCTCTCCACCTTGTAGCCCGGTTGGCCTTTGTAGGTCATAAATGTCCACTTGCAGGTAATCGGGTCATAGAGGTTCGCAACTTCCGCATTGGTGGGCATGCGCCACTCGCTGCCCCAGTTGGCCGTGGCGGCATCGTCGGTCTCCTCCAGCGTGTATATCCCGGAATTTCCATTCCCGGGATATTTTTTCATCAAAGCGACGCTCGAATCGTAATACCAGAAAGAGTCGAAATCGAAATACTGCTGCCAGTTGCCCCAGCTCGTCTTCGTGCCGGTCTCACCCCAGGCAAAGAGGTCGCCCGGCTGCTCGGGTGCCGTAGCGCCGACATTCCAACTGGACCAGAGCGTTCCATTGATATTGACATAGCGGTTGATGTCGGGCTCCGGAAGGTCTGCTCCCCCGATGAGTTTCAGGCGGGCAAAATAAGTCTTCCAGGCAATGGGAGAATAATCCTCATCCGCTTTTTCCCGGTAACTCTTCACCGCCTCCAAAGGAATGTAGATGGGATAAGCGCCGACAAAAGTTTTTCCGAGATCCGAAGGCTGGATGGTCGTACCGGAAGCGGGGGTAATGTCCGGAGCCGTCGTGGACAGGATGGTGAGGGAAGTCAGGGCTGTCTGTCCCTCGAAAGCACTGTCACCGATGGTCTTGAGCGTCGAAGGAAGGACAAGGGCCCCTTTCAGGAGGTTGAAGCCCAATTGCGGCGCCGACATCCCCATAAAGGCATTCGGACCGATGTACTCCAGCCCCTCGTTGAGCGTGATGCTTTCCAGGGCGGAATTGGAAAAGGCGCCTTGCTCGATACGCTTGACCCAGGAAGGTACGGCATAGGAACGGATCGCGGTGCTGGAGAAACATCCGGCAGGAACGGCCGTGACGGCAGTCGGGAAGTCAAAAGCCTCGATTCTTGTCGCCCCAAAAGCGCTGTTGCCCAAAAGCAGAAGGTGTCCAGTGCCGCTTACGCTCCTCAAGGAGAGGGCGCCCCAAAAGGCTTCTTGTTCCACACCGAGCACCGTATCGGGAATGGTGAAACTCTCGATTTGCGTAGTCTTGGCAAACATACCCGCTGAAATAATGCTGAGGGTGGACGGCAGGCTGACCGTTACCTTGCCGGTGTAATCCGTCCCGTTGGCCAAAATGCCGCCGAGCGAACTCGTAACGCCTTCCGGAATGTTGACGGCCGTCAGTCCGCTGTAGGCGACGCTGACAAGCAGTCCGCTCTGGTGGGCGCTGTTGAGGACATAGTAGCGCCCGTCCTCGCTTACGCCTTTTCCGGCCATACGGGTAAGTTTGTCGCATCCATAGGTCGGAGAATGGTAGAAACCGTCGATGTTGTTGTGTGCGGTCGTGTTGTCAAACCAGACGATGTTGTCCGGGAAGGTGATGCGCTCGAGTTGTTTGCAGTTCTCGAATTCGTATTCGAGCAGCGTGGTGACGCTGGTGAAATACCGGAATTCATCAAACGAGGTGATGTCCTTTCCGGAGAAATACCGCTCCAGACGCGTGGGGACGGCCAATTCGGCCGGGGTCAGCCAACCGTCGCCGTTGCTGTCCCAATGCTCCTTGCAAATCTGTTCCACAAGCGGGTCTTCAAACTCGATGGCATCTTCCGGCTTCTGGGGCTCCTGCGGGTCGAGGTTGCCGCCCGGGTTGTCGCCCGGAAGTCCGGGGACATCTCCCTGCCCGGGGTTGTCACCTTGCCCAGGATTTTCACCTCCCGGATTATCTCCTGAGCCGGGGTCATCGCCACCTTGACCCGGATTATCTCCTGAGCCGGGGTCTTCACCGCCTTGACCCGGATTGTCTCCACCGGGGTTCTCACCGCTGCCCGGGTTTTCCCCTTGCCCGGGGTTCTCACCGCTGCCGCCGGGGATTTCGGGGACATCGCCGATACGGGTCATTGTGAAAGGAAGTGAGAAGCGGCTGTTGCATTGCTTCCAGCTGCCGACTTGGTTGCCTTCATATCCGATCGTCATGCCGGGCGCCGACACCAGGGAGGAGACCGTGAGAGTCTTTCTATCCGCAGAAAGCGTCAAGGCTGCCAAATCAACACTCTCATCCACGACGGAGGTAGGCCACCCCTCATCAATATATTTACCACAGAAACGAAGGCCGATAATCTTGTCTGACATCTTCTCGATCAAGGTCTGGGGACGGAGAACCATCCGCTGCTTGGAGCCATCGTAGCGCGCGGTGAGATAGACATCTCGGTCATATTTGTTCAAGAAATAAGTGCAGACGGAAGGGCCGATGTTGGTCGCGGAAGCCGGCTCATTTATCTTGGGACGCTGACTGACACAGAAACTACTTTTCAAAGTATCCTCCGCAGTCGGACTCTCCCATTCGCGAACCCAGAAACTTTCGCCTTTTACTTTGTCGGTGATGGTCACAATCCACGACCAAGTCTCATTGCTTTCGTCGGTCGCGGTCACTTTCCACTGGCCGATGAAGAGGGAATAGTCGCCACCGGTAGACGGTTGATCATCGCCGGACCCGGGGGTGTCACCCTCCCCGGGCTGCTCCGGCTCGTCATCCTCGAGTGGCTCCTCGGTGCCGGGCTGCCGGATGTTGAGGGTGCGGCTTCCGCTTCCGGCCCTGATGGTAATATCCGCGCTGCGGGCCTTCTTGTCCGTATTGGGCTCTACGCTGATAGCGATGCTCGAAGGGCCCGCCTCGCCGGACATCGGAGTGACGTTCACCCACGACGGGACGGCTTTGGTGCCGGAGGAAATGTCAATGGTCCAACTTTCCGTTGCCGTAAAGTTGACGGTCTGGTCGCCCCCGTCAAGGGTCATCTTCAAACCCTTGTCAAAAAGTTTCTTGGTCGTTTCGTTGACCTGGATGTCGGCCAGATAGCCGCTCAGACCCATCTGCTCACATGCGGTCGCCACAACCAACGCCGCCACCAGCAAACCATTCAATAATTTTTTCATATCAATTTGCACTTCTTTTATCGCTCGCCTCACTCGACGCGCTTTCTTAATTTAAATGTATGCGAAGATACAAAATACCTCCCTCCTCTCGCCATCAAATCGTATAAACCGCACTTTTTGCAAAATGAAAGTCAAAAAAAGGGGATGAACTTTTAGCGGTTCACCCCCGAAATGTATAATAGGGTTAGATGGTACTAGTTGAAGTAGTAGCGGAAGCCGATGCTGGCGTTGCCGAAGAGGGAAAGGAGGGTCGTGTTGGTAATCGCGATATTCCGGTTGTTGGCGCCGCCACCCACTTGGATCTGGGTGTCATAATAGAAACCGCCGACATTCAGCATCAGACCCATGTTCTTGTTGGGGCGAATTTCGAAATTGACGATATCAAGGCCCACAATAATACGCGTCGATCTTTGGGTAAGGGTCTGGTAAGGGTTGATGTTTTGCTCCGTTTTCCGTGAGCCAAAGCCAAATTGGGTGTAAAATGCGGGCACATAGTCCAGCCAGCCGCACAAGGGAATATGGTAGGCGACTTGCGGCACAAAGTTGAACAAAGACTGAACGCGGTACAAGTCATCGTTGTTAGCGTCTACACCCATATACCACTTGGTGCTGGCATAGCCGAGCGAAAGGCCGATTTCCAGATTTTTGATGGCAAACCAGGTGGCACCCACGCTGAACGAGAAATCGATGCCCTGTCCGTTGGGGTCTACCGTAGTCGTAGTCTGGGTTTGTCCGGCAACATCACGCGTGACGATACCGACCTGACCCCAATAGCCGATGTCAGCGGTGATACCCACCTGGTTCCTGTGGTGAGGCTCCAGGCCGGAAGAGGCTTTGCGGGAAGAGCCGCTGCTGTAAGAACTGGCCGCTACGCTGCTCTTGGAGGAAGATTTGGAGGAAGATTTGGAGGAGGATTTCTTTTGAGCGACTGCGGGAAGGCAGAGCATCAGGATGCAAACGATAGAAAGAATTTTTTTCATAATGATATTTGTGTTTGGAGTTTATATCGGCTGGTTATTTGTAGTTCTTCAACAATTCGTAGCACAGCGGATTGGCACGGCGCAGGGCTTCCTGGTAATTCATTTCCACATACTCCGCGCGGGTCTTCGGTCTCCCGGCAGGGATTGGCGAAATAGGCACGGACACTGGCAGGCACTTGCTTCATTTCGGGATCATTGAGGGAATAGACGCTGCCGTCCATCAGTTCCACGCGGTTGACGATGATGAGCATTTCGTGGGTGTCCCAATACAGCGGATCGGAGATGCCGTCGTACACCGATGCATTGTCGGAACTGTTGATGGCGCGCAACTCGCTCAGCGAAACGGTCTCCAGTTCGGAAGAGGTCTTGGCCCCTTTGACGACGCCGTCATAAGAAATGCTGGCAGTCTTGACGGGAGCCTTGGGCTCGCGGACGATGAAATAGAACTCCGGATGGGACTGCCAGATGCCGGTCACGGCTTCGACGGCGAGATACTGGTTGGGGTCGTGATTTTTGACAAAATCGCCCCATTTGCGTTTCTGCAATTCCAGGGCGGGACGAATGTCGCGGTCGTATTCAGCATCAAACGCGGCGCCCGCCTTACTTTCCTCCTGGGCACGAAAGGACGAGTTGAGGTAGTACTTAGTCTCATACTCGTACAACTCCTTATAGGTGATGGACGAATAAGCCGCCTGATAGTCGGCCGCCCGGCGGGTAATGTTCTGGACATCTTCGTAGAACACATAGAAATCGCTCTTGCTCCGGGCAAGTTTTTCCATTTCTTTGGTGTCGATGCGGGAGAAAATGGTCTGCTCCATCGCTTTCGAGCCGCAAGCGGACAGCACAAAAGCCGTCAACAGGCAAACCCCGGCCATACGGATGGCGAAAAAAGAATGTTTCAACATACAACTTGTTATTTGCTGGAGGCAAAGTTACACACTTGCGTGCGAGCGCGGGTCCTATAAGATAAAAAAAGACTATCAAATCGTAAAAACAGCCTGTTGACCCACCAAGACGCGATTTTTTGTCGGGGTACTCCGACTCGAACGGAGGACCGCCTGGTCCCAAACCAGGAGCGCTGCCAACTGCGCCACACCCCGAAATTTGCCGCGAATATAGCAATTATTTCAGAAGTTGGAAACAAATTCGTACCTTTGCGGTCCTTTCAAGCGTTATGACAGTGAAAGCGTCGCACCAACATACTTCGCGCATCTTCAAGCATACGGTCTTGCTTGTCGCAGTGTTGTTTTTGACAGCCTCCTGCGGAGTTTTCCGCAACCGCCGGTCGCCGGCCTATTATGCAGGCAAGCCGGTCAGCGGCGACTACCGGCCGCAAGGCATCGTGGATGAGGTCTATTATCCCGGTTCGGTGCCCGGGCCCACGATGCGACGGATGATCGTCTATCTCCCGGGTGATTATTATCAAAACGAAAAAGACTATCCCGTCGTCTATCTGCTGCACGGAGCGCGGGGCTATGAGACCTCCTGGATCCGCAAAGGAGACATTCTGCGACTCACCGACAGCCTGCTCACCCATCAATTGGCGGAACCGTTTATCCTGGTGATGCCCAATGTCAACCAGTATGACAACGACGCCGATTTTGAATATTCCCGGTATAAAGACGCCTTCGAATCCCTGTTCGAGGTGGACGGCACCGTAGAAAGCGGCTTTATGCACGACGTGGTTCAATTTGTCGATAAAATCTTCCGCACGCGGGCGGAAAAATCCGGACGCGCCATCGCCGGGCTTTCCATCGGCGGGCTTCAATGCATCCATCTATCGGCAAGCCATCCCGATGCTTTCGATTACATCGGCATTTTTTCGCCCATCACCTGGACCCTCTTCAAGGCAAGCCCTTATAAGAAGTTTTTTGACGGATTGGACGGCAAACTGGAAGTACAGTTCCGGGATCCGCCGAAGGGTTATTATATTTACACCGGGAAAAACGATTATGTCCACTTCGCGGCCCGTGATTTTCACAAAAAATTGCAAAAAAAGTCCTATCCGCACTATTATATTGAAACAAATGGCAGTCACGAATGGTATAATTGGAAAGACTATTATATATCCTTTATGGAAGAAATATTCAAACAATAGTCTTGAAAAAAACAAACAACTATGAAACTTCATCTCTCGATTTTCCTCTTCCTCGCGCTCGCGACCTGGAACCTCAACGCACAAGAGCAGATTTACAACATGAATTTTGACCGGTGGCACAAGGATTCCGGCACCTGGTACCCTTATCCCGAAAAAGCGACGGCGCAGCAAAAGGTCTGGGACAGCGCCAATAAGGGTCTGAGCATCATCCGGGCCAACACCACCACTCCCGACAACGAGCATCTCGCCCCCGGGCGCAAAGACGGTGCCGCCGCCAAGATTCAGAGCCGCAGCGTATTCGGCGTTTTCGTGGCCGGCAACCTCTTTACGGGCGTGTTCCACAAGACTTCCGGCACCAGCGGTGCGGTGATGACCTTCGGAACTCCGTTCACGAGCCGCCCCAAAAGCCTTTCCGGCTGGTACCACTACAAGCCCGGCACCATCAACTACACCAAAGCCCCCCACAAAGACAAGAAAGGAAAGACGGACGAGGGCGTCATCGATGTCGCCCTGCTGGATTGTAAAAGTCTCTCCGCCATCGACACGGCCAAGGAAAAATTTGTCGAGGCACAAAAAAACCCGGACTGCGTCGGGTACGGCAAGATGATCTTGAAAGAAGCGACCGACGGCTACGTGCAATTTGAACTTCCCCTTGCGTACAAGAACGACAAAACGCCGACCTATGTAGTCATCAGCGTCACCCCCAGCCGCTTCGGAGAGTTCTTCACGGGCTCGAGCGACAGTGTGTTGTATGTGGACGAGTGGCAATTCAATTACTGACTATGAAAATACTTTTTGTCGCCAACTCCTATTATGCTACCGGTAACGGACTTTGCGCCTCGGCCAGACGAACCGTTCAATATCTGCGGGAAGCCGGACAGGAGATACGGATTCTCTCCGGGCCCAACCACGAGGCTCCCGAACCACAGCCGGATTTTGTGCTGAAAGACGCCTACATTCCCATTTTCAACAATCTGGTTCACTCACACGGTTTTCAATTCTCCAAAATAGATAAGAAAACCATTGAAGAAGCCGTCCAATGGGCCGATGTGGTGCATTTGGAAGAGCCGTTCTTTCTGGAAATCGCGACGGCGCGTATCTGCAAAAAACTGAACAAGCCTTGCACAGCCACCTACCACCTGCATCCGGAGAATATTTTCTGCTCCATTGATATGGGAGGCTGGAAGTTCCTGAACTACAACCTTCTCCGTTGGTGGAGAAATCAGGCCTACAATTATTGTTCCGACATCCAGTGCCCGTCAAAGAATGTGATGGAGCGACTGAAAAAATTTGGCTTCAAATCCCGTCTGCATCTGATTTCCAACGGGATTATTCCGGATGAGAACATTCGCCCCCAACAGGCGGAAAAAGACCCGTCCCAGCCTTTCCTCGTGGCCTGCGTCGGTCGTCTGGCCGGGGAAAAAGACCAGCCTACGCTGATGGAAGCGATGCGCTACTCCCGCTATGCCGACCGCATCCAACTCTACTTTGCCGGGCGCGGCCCGAAAGGCAAAATATTCCGAAAGAAAGCGCATAAACTCTATAAAGAGGGCGTGCTCCGTTACGACCCCATCTTCCGCTACCACACCCAGGAAGAACTGCGCGAATTGGCTGCCCGGACAGACCTGTATATCCACTGTGCCACCATCGAAGTGGAAGGTCTTTCCGCTCTGGAATTCCTGCAGCAGGCCGCCATTCCCATTATTGCAGACGGAGATTTGACCGCCACTGCCCAGTTCGCCCTGGACGAGCGCAGCGTCTTTCCGACCCAGGACCCCCGCGCCCTGGCCGCCTGCATTGACTACTGGCTCGATCATCCCGAAGAACGCGAGAAAATGGGTCCGAAGTATGCCGAATCCACCGAGCAATACGACATCCACAAATCCATCGAAGCACTCATCGCGATGTTCGAACTCGCCCGCAAAGACAAACTTCCCGCAGGTAAATAATAAGCGGATTATTCCCCTTGTACAAAGGCCAACGTGGCGACAGAGATGCGTATTTCGGGCGGGAAAACCGTCCGAAGTGCGTGATGGACGGCTGCGAGCGTGGCTCCGCTGGTAAAGACATCGTCCACGACCAGGATGTGCCGGGGTGGAAAGGGAAGACGGGCGAACGCATGGGGGCTGATGCGGAAGGCGCCAGCCACATTCTTTGCCTTTTCTTCGCCGCTGAGCCGCGTCTGGCTGCGGGTCGCCCGGGTACGAAGGACAAGCCCGCCGGCAAATAGCGGGACGGACGGGCGGACGGCGAACGGAGAGCTAACCGGGCAGGCCGCAACCGCATAAGCCTCACAGACAGCGCGGGCCAGCACGGCCGCCTGGTTGTAACCGCGTCGAAAATGTCGCCACGGGTGCAGCGGCACGGGCACGACCAAGTCCACATCGCCAAACAAGGGGCTTTGAGCGAGTTCCCGCCCCAAGCGCAAGCCGAAATAGCGGCCCAAGGAGCGTCTTCCCTCATATTTGAGCGCCTGGGGTATCCATTTGTACCCCGCATTTTCCCGGTAAAAGAAAAGAGCGGCCGCGCGGGCGAAAGATTCATAGGAATCCGCATATTCCTGAATGCGGGCGTTGTAGCGCTCCGACATCGGCTGCATTTCGCGAAGCGCGTATTTTGTCAGCGGCAGGTCGGCATCACAAGGACAACAAAGATAATGTTCCCTTGACGACAGCATCCTGCCGCACACGATACAACGCTCCGGCAGAAAGAAATCCGCCAGGGCCCGGCCCAATGCCCCGACGACGCCCGCTACAGGGCGTAGCCGCCATCGCATACAATCACTTGCCCGGTGATAAAAGAACTTAAATCGCTGGCTAAAAAGAGCGCCGTATTGGCTACTTCCTCCACCGTCCCTCCGCGACGCAGGGGCGTGGCGTCCGCCCACGCCTTCCGCACCTCTTCGGGGAGTTTGGCGGTCATATCGGAAATGATATAGCCGGGAGCGACGCAGTTGGCACGGATGCCGCGTGCGCCCAATTCCTTGGCGACAGACTGAGCCAGGGCGACCAACGCCGCCTTGGAGGCGGCATAATTGGCCTGTCCCGCATTGCCGTGCAATCCCACGATGGAAGACACGTTGATAATGCTCCCGCCGCGCTGGGAAACCATCACGGGTGCCACCGCGTGGATATTGTTGAACGCGGATTTGAGGTTGATGCGCAACACATCGTCCCATTGCTGCTCGCTCATTCGCAGAATCAGCGTATCACGGGTAATCCCCGCATTGTTGACCAGAATGTCGATGCGCCCGAAATCTGCACGAATCTGTCCGATGATTTCCTGCGTTGCGGCGAAGTCTGCGGCATCCACTTGATAGGTACGGACATCCACACCCTCAGCCAGTATCTCCTGCCGCGTTCCTTCCATATCCTCGGTAGAAACAATGTCGGTGATGGCAATGTTGGCTCCTTCGGCCGCAAAACGCAAGGCGATAGCCTTTCCTATCCCCCGGGACGCGCCGGTGATGACGGCGGTTTTTCCACGTAACAAATCCATTTTCTTTATAAATTTTTAATCCATTTTTTCGGCGTCATTCCGGTCTCCCGCTCGAAAGCCCGGTAAAAAGAAGACGAGGTGTTGAAGCCCGAAACCAGTGCGATTTCCTTGACCAGAATGGGCTCGCCGGCCTGCTTTTTCTCCCGCATCAACGCCGTTGCATGCTGAATGCGGAGATGATTGAAATAATCGGAAAAAGACATCCCGTAGGTCAGATGGATGGCATCCGAAAGATAGGTACGGTTGGTCCGTATGCGTTCGGCCAGGGCAACCAGTGAAATGTCCGGATCCAGGAAAATCTTGTCCTCCATAATGGCCTGTTCCAACTGTTGCAGAAAACGGGCATAAGTGCCTTCCGCAGAAAGGGGGGATCGGGGCTCCGAGGCCTTTTCGAGCGCATCATACTCCGCCAATCTCCGCCTGAGCGTTTCCGCCGAATAACGGATACGGAAGAGGAACAGGCCCGCCACAAACAAGAATATGGACAGGATGACAATCATCACGATGGCCAGTACCACCGTCCGCTGATAGTGGGAAATGGCGATGATGGTGGTGCCGATGGGAATAAAGGTCAGTCCCGTAACGGTGAGCATACGCACATCGTCCACGGACGCATTCTCCACGGTGCTGTAATACTCACACAGCAACTTGTAGTATTTGCGCCCCGCATCATACGACCATACGAGCACGACGACGGTGTAAAATCCGATGAAAACGCGACTGAAAACATAGCCGTGCTCATAATTGAATACATAGAGCGACACGACGCCGAAAGACACGATGATGGCCGGTGCCAGGAAAATCAGGTAGTCCCGCACCCGGATGCCGCTGAGCGTCGTCAAGTGCCGGACTGCCAGGTAGTACAAGGGGATGACGACCATCATAATGACATAAAAAGAAATATCATCCCAATGGATGGGCTCGGCTCCCGGACGGAATCCCAGGGAATACAAGACAATGGCAACGCCTGCCGCCAGAAAAGCACCGGCCAGCAGTTTCTGGGAAGCCTGGGCCTCTCCGGGCTTGAAGAGAATCATCAGTCCCCACCCGGCCGCAATGGCCGCCGGAATGAAAAACAGAAACCAAAAAGCAGACATTGCCATTTTTACTTACAATAGATGGAACGCCGTTGTCAAACCGGCCATCACAATGCTCACCATACTCATCAGTTTGATGAGAATGTTCAACGAAGGACCGGAGGTATCCTTGAAAGGGTCGCCTACGGTGTCACCCACGACCGTCGCGTGGTGGCAATCGGAATTCTTGCCGCCGAAATGACCTTCTTCCACATATTTCTTGGCATTGTCCCAGGCACCGCCGGAGTTGGACATAAAGACCGCCAGCACGAAGCCCGCGCCCAGGCCACCAATCAGCAGACCCAGCACACCGGCCACGCCCAGCACGATACCGACAACAATGGGAACGATGATGGCGAGCAGGGCCGGACCCAGCATTTCAACCTGGGCCGCCTTGGTGGAAATTTCCACGCAACGTTTGTAGTCGGGCGTACCTTCGCCGGTGAGAATGCCTTTGATTTCCTTGAACTGACGGCGCACCTCAATCACCATCTTGGCGGCGGCGCGACCGACCGCATTCATCGTAAGACCGCAGAAGAGGAAGGCCATCATCGAACCGATGAACACGCCCGCCAGCACGGTGGGATTCATTAAGGATACATTGTAGTTGTGCAAAA
>CAMJRT010000017.1 GCA_946408295.1 uncultured Bacteroidales bacterium | reverse complement strand
GCAACGCCCTTGATTTTCTGGCGACGGCCCTCGACGCTCTCTGCCAGCGAAGCTTGCTCCGGACGAAGTCTCAAAGAAGGGTCTCCGTCACGAAATGTATGCCAGCTTGTTTTCAGTTGACTGATGAATTCGTTATACGATTCATCCGTGAAACTGCTGCGCGAACGTCTCAGATCCAAAACATCCATGATGTCTTTATTGAAATCTTCGGCACCAAGAATCAGGACCTTGCTCTTCTCATTGTCGGTATTGAATACAGAGCCGAGTTGACCCCTTGTGGCGTCCGGGAACCATACTGCAGGGCGAACGGCAAACCATCCATTCTTTTCCTTGATTGCATTCCGGAGCAATGTGGAGGACTTCTCTGTAAGGATGTTCTCACAGTATCCTATGACCGTTGACGGAGGTGAAGCCATCGGAACATCATCGCATACAAAGCCTCGTTCTCCATCATAGAGACAGTTTCCCACATCTCCCTCGAAGACATTCATCACAACAATGCCCTTCCACCTACGAACGATAACCAGATCAGGCGTATCCCCGCCCATTTCCGGCTTCAGATACACCCGGTCATAGGCCGACATATTGCGGCTTATATGGTTGTATACCCGGACGAGTCTTTCTGTAAGAAGGCCATTCTTGATAAGCCCGGCTGTGTCATAATCATCGTAAGCACCTGCCTCCTCGTATTTGCCTTCCCGGAACGATGTGTCAATATGACTGAGTCCCGTCTGTATGTAAAAGCAACGGGTCTTACAGGTAATAGGATAGTTGGTGTCAGAAGTATGGGCTATACACCGGTCCTCAACGTTGGAGAATTCAACCCGGTCCGTAAAATAGCTGCAGAAGTCGTCAATACGGCTTTTGTTCCCATTGCACGGCCCCATACACAGCACATATTGTGTCCCCTTCCCATTCTCAATCACTTCGGCCGTTTTCCTTAAGCTGATGTCCACCAAGTCAAGTATATTGGAGAAAAGATGGACTGTGGTGGTCTCGTTGAGGCTAAGTCCGAAGGCCCCGTTGTCCGTTCCATTGGAAGGTAGCTTCTGGTTGAGACATACAATCTCTACAGCATGGCCGTTGAGCGCCTGCTCAACATTCCTTTTTGCGCGACTCAGGGCGGCTTTGGATGGCTCAATCAGTGTTACTCTTCTCACATAGGAAAGCAGGCCGCGTTGCTCAAGCGATTCCAGGAAGCACAGCGATGCAATGGCTTGCCCGCATCCCCAGTCAACAATATGAATCCGCATGCCGAGTTCCTGGTAAGGAAAGTTCTGGGCTGCGATGTTGCATTTGACCTTGTGCATTTCCCCGTACCAACTGAGATATGCAGCAAGCTGATCTTCCGTTTGAAGAATATTCCTACCATGATTCAGGGAATCCTTCAGTTCATATCGTTGCTTCCTGGTTATCCGCTGGCGGCTATCAGATATGATATTGTCAACAGTAAACATTTATAAATAATTAATAAATGGTTTCTCCCAACGGATTGGATTTGTGTTCACGAAGGTGCCTTAACGCAATCTCCTTCGAACTATTGGCATAACAATACTCACATAAGTGGGCACAGGTGTTGTACTCACCTATATCTTTACTAGCAATGCAGCCGCAGAACTGGCGCTGGCCTTTGTCTTTGTTGTTCCGGTGCTTGATGATAGTCTTTTCCGGATTGAAAAGGTCCCCGCCTGTGATTTCAACGCCAAGGAATTCCATCAAGCGGGCATCACTCGAGAAAAAGCGAATCATCAAATCATCATCAACGCATTTGTTGTGGACGATGCCAAACTGCTCTATGTTAATCTTTTCTCCACAGGTAGCCAGCGTGTAGCCCCATTCCTGGTTCAGTTGCTGGATGCCGGCGGCGAACTGCAGCATATCCGCCTCCTCGAATTCGCGGTACAGGATATTATTGTTGACCAGGTTGGCGCGGACTTTTCGGTATGCAGCAATATCAGCAAAGCTGAAGACCATTTTCTCCGTGTAGCCTTTAAGTTGGTTGCCGATGTTCTTAGCTTTCTGCAGAAGATCCTGAACACTGATTTCGTCCGTCAGAATGAGCGGATCGAAGCGCCAAATTACCTTTCCTACACCAAGCCGGTCAACCAAGCGTTTGAATGTATCGATCCTTTTCTCAACGGAGGGGACACCCTTCTCCAGCTTCTCAGCCATATAATCGTTGAGGGTGTATTGGATATAACAATGGATACCTTTCTCTTCCAGATAGTCCAGGAGACCACCGTCCTTCAGGAGTGCATCCGGGTTCTTTGACCAGAATACTATCAGTCTGGTGTCTCTGTAAGAAACATAGGACTGAACTCCGTTAAAAGGATTGGTCCAAGCCGAATAGCCAACCTTCAGCCGATACAAGAACCAATCGGCATAGAAGCCCGGTATATCCGTGCTCCTGCTGGCAGAGACGATAACAGGGAATTGGGCTGGCACCTGTTCCCCATTCTCACGTTGTATGAATCGTTTCTCCTTGGACAAAATCATATTCTAACTACATCATCTGCAAGAAGTAAACTCGTCGCATTTCGACCATCGTTCTCCCGTGGCTTAATTGCACGGAAATATTCCCCTTCTCTACATTTTTGGGCAGCCTTGTATGTTAATATACAATCGCCAATATAAAACCTACCGCGGTCTTGTATGACTTCACCCTCTACAACTAGATCTCTCCATAACGCCTTATTCTTGTCAATATCGGCATTATCATCGACGTATTGGCCAAACCAAATAAGAATGTCACAGATCAAAAAGGTAAGGCTATACAACAAGAATGGGCTATCAATCTTTGCCCAGTATGCAGTGAGATTGGGGTTGTCTTTTTCTGGAACCTCTGTCGTATGCGATCCCCCTCCTGTTATATCCAAGATAAATCTAACTTGATCGGCAATTATTACCGGGAAATGCGCTTTCTCACAGATCACGCCAGAATTGATTGCTGGTCTTCCAGCCATGAAAAGATGGCTATCGCTCAGATTAATCTTATCTGTTTTACTAAAACACTTATCGTGCAGAAGCCCTCTCTTGCGTGCAGCTCTAAACATCCACTCTAGCACTCTTCTTAGAGGGTTATAATAGAGATGGGAGTCAAACTCTATATTATTGAAAAGTGAAGCGAAAATGCTTTGAAGGATCTTTTGACTCTCTACTTTGCCATTATCATCAAAATATGAATCAATTATCTCAAGAACATCGTTGAGATGTTTGGTGGAAAAATGCTCACTTTCAATCATGGCATCTTGTTTCTCAATAGATGGCACAGCAATTTTGAGATATCCAAACTCACAGGGTCTAAGATAATTCAGTCCGGTAAGTGAGCAAATGCTTTTCGCTTGATCCTTGACGTATTCAGACAATAGTTCCCTAAGAATATAGTCGGAGATTGCTGCACCACTTCTTCTTGGAGTGAAATGATAAATGTTTTTATCAACAGGGAAATCCTTAAACTCCGCCCTTATATCATCTACATATTCTCCCCAATCCTTCTTGCTAATCCGTCCAACTCTCATCTGACCATCAACGAAGGAGGCAAACTCTCCCTTTGCTTTTACAAAGTGAATATCATTTTTGACGGGCGCTTTAGCGATACCATCATAATCAATCTCACAGTTTCTATAATCCGTGAAAAGATGACTATGGCGAATGTACTTCGCTGTTAAAGGCCCCTCTGACAAAAAGAAAGAGCGATAATCATTCATTTCCAAATTATGCACAAGCTGATTAAGAGCATAATACTCGAAGCCTTCTTGTAACACGGGAAGATTATTGTAAATGATGTCAAATCTAAGATCTGTGTTTTCCATAGTCATTCTCCTTGTGATTTTTATTTTGCAAATATATATCTAACTCGCGAATTCATTATTCGTTTTTCAAACTTTTCAGCATTTTCAGGGAATTTTCAAGTTCTTCAACCATCTTTTCGCGAATGGACTGGGGGCTCACCACAAGGATGTTGTCTCCGCTTCGGTAAATAGCGCTGAAGAATTCCCTATTGGGTTTGAGTTTAAGTCCATAAAAGGTATAGTCGGCAAACGCTGGATATTGTTTGTGAAGGTGCTCTTGTTCTTCTGAGGAAAATTTCAACTGGGAACCGTGGAGGGGTTTGGTATCCATATATCCCAGATAACTGTTCTTAACGGCCAGCGTGATAGGAGTAAGCGGTTCCGACTCGATATAAGTGACACCGACAATATCTTCGTATCGTTCCTCAAAGTCATCCTCACAATCGGCGTAAGGTACACCATCAACAGAATGAACGTCTTGCATCCGGTCCAGTGGAAGGTTTACATAGAAATCCTTTTTATAGGGGAACTGCTTATTTCCCAACGGAGTCCCAATCAAGTACCAGCGATCATTATATTGTTTCAGCAAGTACGGATAAAGGCGGATGGTGCGAACCTCTTCACCAAAGGGCGTGTATTCGACATCCACGACCTTTTTGTTGGCAATGAGCGTAAACAAGGTTCCCAGAAAATCTTTACCTGCCAGATAGTCGTTGGAACTGAAAGAGATGATTTTTCTTGAATCCTTGCTATCTTTATCGAATTCACTCTGGCCAAAAGCTTTTCGGTCATTGAGTTTCTCCTGCAGATCGTGCAACCATTCAAAACTGTCCAGCCCGGCAAACTGTCCCAGGGTATTCAAGACCTCCTGCAGCAATCGTTTCTCGTCATCGGACAAAGGTTTGCTGAAAAGTGACTGTGTCTGGTCGGCATATCGGTACACCGGTGCGCCATAACGTTTCTCCGAGCTATCAATCTCCATATTGAAAGGAGACTCCTGCAACGCCTGAATGTCCAATTGAATCACACGCTTGCCACTTTTAATATAGTGGTCAAAATCACTTGGATCGCCGCCAATCGTAGGATATCCTGCAAAAGCCAGCCGCTCGTTTACCTTAATCAAAAGGTCCTCGCACGTGTATTTATTATAGCGGTCACTCAGCATCTGATCCAGATACATATAGCGGATGACAGCGTTCTTGTTTGACGGCATATAAGCTTTGTTTTTCGTTTCCGAGTGCAAAGGTAGCGATTTCCGCGAATTGTATATTCGCAGGTAGCTTAAATCTGTTCAAAATTTTTGCGAATTTAGATTTCGCAACCGAAACATATCTTTGCTCAAAATTTAATTTACACCCTTATGAACCCTATTTCTTACTGGAAGCCGTATGTGCTTAAATTCTCTATCATTACGGGATTGGCTTTGCTGATGCTGATTCCCCTCAGTTTGATTCGCAAGCAGGTGAATGAGCGATCGAATTATTATTCCCAAACCATTGAGGACATTCAGAACAACTGGGGTGGTTGTCTGGAGTTTATAGGACCGAAGATTTCCCTCCGCGGCAACGACTGGTATCCCGACCATCTCAAGTATAGCGTCCATACAACGACTACACATCTTCACCGTTCTATCTATGATGTGTCTGCTTACACGGCCGATATAATGATTGAAGGGCAATTTGTTATTGCAGACAGCTATCAGTTAGACAATTATACAAACGGACTTATACTGTGGATGGACGAGTTGAAGGGCATTCAGGGCACGCCTTCTTTTACTTTGAATGGAAAAACTTTGATGGTTCACTCGGGAGATGAGGGACTCCAAGCGGACTTTTCGTTAAATAAGGGGGCAAAAGTGGGCGATGTTCTCCCCTTCACTATCACGATGATGTTCAAGGGTTCCGAGTCCATTTCTTTTGCGCCAATTGGCAATTTGACGGAAGTCGAGATGATTTCCGACTATCCCGATCCGTCCTTTTTCGGAGACTTTCTTCCGAGTGAGCGCGAGATCAACGCCAATGGTTTTTCTGCCCAGTGGATGACCTCTCAGATTTCGTTGAAATACCCGGCTATGAGCCGTTTCGGAGTTCGCCTGACCAAACCCGTGACACAATATCAGCAAACAGAAAGGGCAAGTAAATATGGTCTTTTGATTATTTTCTTGGTGTTCATCGCCGGCGTAATAGTTGAAATCATCTCCAAAAAGTCCTTACACATCATCCAATATATCGTTATTGCGGCATCACTGGTACTATTTTATTCGTTGCTTCTGGCATTTGCCGACTTCCTGCCTTTCGGGTGGGCCTACTTGATCGCCTCCGTGATGACAACGGCCGCGCTGGGAGGATATTTCATCGGTATTATCCGGAACAAATGGGCCTGGCTTCTGACCGGACTGGTCGTCCTCGCATACGGAACCATCTACATCCTTCTTCAAATGGAAAGTTTCTCCTTCCTTACTGGAACGATGGTCCTTTTCCTGATTCTGTGCATCATTATGGCGCTTACGCGCAACATTTCCAACAGCCCTGGTCCAGAGACTTCCCATTCAGTGGAAGGGCCCATGTGACTAGCAAGGCCTGCTACCATTACGCCTGAAATCCTGTTGAATATGAATAAGGAACAAGCAAAAAAGTACCTGGAAATCCAGCAGGAAATTCTTCACAAGTTCACACTCGCCGAAGTGATGCACATCGCGATTTCCATTATCTTCGGGCTCTGTTTCATCGGTCTCCTGGTGCTCGCGATGATCGACTGAACTGCCCACTGGCCCCACAAAATCAACCTTTGGTTAACAACCTCAGGTTGATTTTTTCGCTAGGGAGACGAACCTATTCGTTTTCAGGTTCGGGGGCAGGCTCTTCGGACGAGGCGGCTTGCGGGGAGGCGGAGGCTTCTTCGGCAGCAGGCAGGGCGGGGATGTCGTCGATATCGACGAGCGCCTTGATGGGATGTTTTCCGCTGTTCTTCGCACCCAACCGAATCAGTTTTTTGGATGTATTGAGGATGCTCTGGCCCTGGGGTTCGAGTTTTTTCAGGCCGTCTTCGTATTCGTCTGAGGCCTTTCTCAAAGCCTTTCCCAGCCCTTCATACTTCTGCAAGAAAACGCGGTCAATCATCTCGTTGGCCAGTTCGTACACCTTTTCGTGGTTCTGGGCCTGCGCCACCTGCGTCCAGGTCATACGCACAATCTTGAGGGCCCCGTACAGGGTCTGTTCATCCGCCATATAGACATTGGCATCCGCCGCCTTGCGCCAGAGGTCCGGCTCGGCCCGGAGGGCCGCCCACAAGGCGCCCATATTCGGGACGAACATAATCACATAGCCCGCCGCGACCTTCGGAGACTGGATATACGAAGCATAATCCTTGGCCGCCAGTTCCTTTACGTGCTTCCGGATGCTTTCAAGATGGGCTTTGAGGAAGGCCTGCCGGTCCGCTTCCTTCTCAGCATTGACATAATCCACATACGCGGTCAGCGACACCTTGGAGTCGATGATGACCTCGCGCCGTTCGTCCAGATGCAGGATGACATCCGGCCGCATCATCGCGCCGTCCTCATTCTTGACGGGCTTGCCGTCGGTTCCGCGGATGACGGGCTGGGTGTCGAAATGTACGCCCCTGGTCAGGCCCTGGGAAGAGAGAAGTTCTTCCAAAATGGTCTCTCCCCAGTCGCCCTGCAGTTTGCTGCCGTGCTTGAAAGCGGCGGCCAGTTCATCCGCGCTCTTGCGGGCGGCGTCGCTGTGCTCCATCAAGTTTTTAATCCGTTCGCGCATCTCGCCGTTGCGCTCGGCCTGCTCCTTGCTTTCTTCCTCCATCACCTTTTTCAGTTCGGCGATGTTTTCCTTCAACGGCGTCACAATCTGTCCGAGGCTCTGATGGCTGGTCTCGGCAAACTCCTTCTGGCGGGCCTTCAACATCTCGGAAGTATCGGTTTTCACCTGGGCGGAAATCTTGGCCATTGTCTCGTCGAAACGGGCCTGCAAGGTAGCCATCGCCTCTTTGTGCGCGTTATCGCGGGCGGCAAGGTCTTCCGCGTACCGTTTGCCCATTTCGGCCTTCGTATCTTCCAGGGATTTCGCCGCTTCATCCTTGGCGGACTGCAACGCTATTGCGTCTTCGTCCCGGGTGCTCTGCAACTGACGCCGGGTGTGTTCCAAATCCGATTCCAAACGGGCCAGTTCCACCTTCAGGGATGATTCCGCCTGCAAACGGACCGACCGTTCCGTTTCGGCAATACGGGATTTGACAACGCTTCTGGCGACCCAAAAAGCGATGAGGGCGGACAGCGCTACGCCGGCTATAAAAGAAAACAACAGTTCCATCAAAATTATCGTTCCAAAAGTTTCAAAATTTTCATTTTCATCTCGCCGGCTTTGCCGCTGTAAGGATGTTCGCGCAGCGAAAGATTGAAGAAGGTGCTGCCCCGCAGGACGGTCTGGGGATGGGTAAATTCGCGGAAGCCCCACTCTCCGTGGTAAGCCCCCATTCCGGAGTGGCCCGTCCCGTTGAAAGGCACCCCCTTCACCATCAGATGGATGCAAACTTCATTGATGCAGCCGCCTCCGTACTGCTGCGTCTGCATCACCCGGTTGGCCCAACGGATGTTTCGGGTGAAAAGATACATCGCCAAGGGATGTTCCCGGTCGGCAATCGTTTCCATCAACGCATCCACCTGAACATCCTTGAAGGGGACGATGGGCAGCAAGGGACAGAAAAGTTCGTGCTGCACGATGGGCTCGTCAATGTTCACAGGATAAAGCATCGTGGGGGAATAGCGACGGGTTTCGGGGTCGCCCGTTCCGCCAAAAACGATGCGTTCGCGGTACTCGTCCGCCAGCCGGGCGCATTTCTCGTAGGCTTTGTCCGTGATGAGTTTGGGATAATCGGGATTGTCCTCCGCCCGCTCCCCAATCTGTTTGACGAACGCCGCTTTCAATTCCCGGATGAAATCTTCCGCAACTTCTTCCGCAACCGCCACCTGGTTGATGTTGATGCAGATCTGACCGGCGTTGCAGAGTTTGAAAAAGGCGATTTTGCGGGCCGCATCCTTCAGGTCGGCATCCTTGCGCACCACGCACCAATTGCCCGTCTCACCGCCCAGTTCCAACGCCACGGGCGTGAGATTTTTGGCGGCTTCGGCCATCACGTGCCTGCCCACGGCCGGCGATCCGGTGTAGAAAATCTTGTCAAAGCGCTGGGCCAGGCACAAATCGGCAATGTCGTGACCCCCGTCGATCAGGGTGACATACTCCGGCGGGAACACTTCCGCAAAGAAACGCTTCATCACGGCGGTACAGGCCGCCGACTTGCCCGACGCCTTGATGACCACCGTATTCCCGCCCGCCATCGCCGTCGCCACCACGCCGATGGTCAGCAGAATCGGGAAATTGAACGGGCTGATGACCAAGGAGACCCCATAGGGCATTTTGTACACCTTGGTAATCAGGCTGGGAAAGCACATAAAGCCGCTGAAATGGCATTCCGGACGCGCCCATTTCCGCAGCCCGCCGAGCATCTCATTGATTTCGGTGACGATGGGAGCGATGTCGCACAGATACGCCTCCACCCGGCTGCGGCCCAAATCTTCGGCCAGCGCCGCCTCAAACTCCGTCGCGTGGGCGAGCACGGCGGCTTTCAACTTTTTCAGTTGCTTGAGGCGCCAATCCACGGGAAGCGTCGTGCCCGTGCGGAAGAATTTCCGCTGCGCCGCAACTATCTCACGGATTTCATCCTCCGTGTATGCAGGGCTGTCCGGTTCCGGCAGTTTGTGTATCGATTTTCTGAAATAATAGGTATCCATAAATTTCTTTTCCTTACTCAATCATAAAACTAATATTCATTTTTCTGATTTGGAATCGCCATCCTCATAAGTTTCGTGCTGCTTTTGACGATCGAATTCACGCTTACCCTCCTCCACTTCCTCTACCAACTGCTCAGTAGACGGCAAATATAACTCATATTTGCTAGCGATAATGGAGGTGTTGCCCTCAGGAAGTGTCATCCGAACAGCAGTATCATTCTTCTCTGTACAAAGGAGAATGCCGACAGTGGGGTTTTCATCGGGCAGTTTTACCATCCGGTCATAGTAGTTGACATACATTTGGAGCTGGCCTATATCTTGATGAGTGGCTTTGTGGGTCTTCAAGTCTATGAGAACGAAGCATCTGAGCAAACGATTATAGAAGACAAGGTCTACTTTGTATTCGTCATCTTCGATGAGAATGCGTTTCTGCCTGTCACTGAAAAGAAATCCGTTGCCGAGCTCCATCAGAAATTCCTGCAGATGAGTGATGAGGGTGTCTTCCAACTCACTCTCATAATAGTGTGCTTTCTGCTGCAGTCCAAGAAACTCAAGGTACATAGGGTCTTTTACAACCTCAGTAGGAGATTCTGGAATTCTTTCCTTGCGCGCAAGAGCAAGAACCGCGTTTTTGTCGTTACTCTTCAAAAGCCGCTCATACAAGAGCGAGTTTTTTTGCCGTTCCAGCTCCCGTGCAGTCCAGCAATTATTGACAGTTTCAAGCTCGTAATACTCTCTTTTTTCGGGGTCTGATATGCTGATGAGAATCTTGTACTGCGTCCAATTGAATTGCGACCGCAGTGCGGACGCATTCTGGTATGTCCGGTAAAATTGCCTTGCTCGCTCCAACTGCCGCTTGGAGAATCCGCTACCGTAATTAGGCTCTAGGCGCTGAGCCAGATGTTCGATAAGATACGATCCGTAGTCGGCACGGTCCGCCCCTTTCTGTTCCTCTTCAAAGACACGGCGACCAGTCTTCCAATACATCAGTACACGGTTGAAGTCAACGCTGCGGACAGCATTGGCACGCGCATCCTCGATGATGACACGAACATCTTCGTACAACTGATTCTCGCTGGCGGAATAGGTCATTACCTCTTTCATAATATTCAAATAATATAACATGTCAGATGTCTGACAAATTGCAAACAACAAATTTACATTATTTTTGCAGATTTCAAAAGAGTCCTTATCTTTGTCCCAGATTTCTCGCAACTATGAGTTGATTTTCTATCACTGATCACACAACAGTCCGGGCGAAGGCCCACCACCCTACAGGGTGAATTGTACCCTGTCGGCAAGTGAGTCCGGGGACCCGGTAAAGTTCATTGATAAACTGTTGTGTGATATGGAAAACAAATCCAAATCTACTTCTCTCGTGGCCTGGACCGACAAAGGACGGGTCTTTATGGTTCCCTACCTGCTCGATGAAATGTGCGGGCAATACCTGGAGGAAATCAAGCATTGCTCCTACCGGACGGGCAAAGAGCCGTACTGGAAATCCGAAATCGACCGGCTGCTGGAAACAAGCGGCAAATGGGAGGTCTACGGGGACTTTCTGCTGGGAGCCGGACGCATTTGGGATGCTTACCAATGTTTCGAACGCGCCGCTCTGGAGTGCCTCTGCTGCTCCGACGGCCTCTGGTGCGACACTGAAACCAGCCAGCGTCCGATGAGCGCGTTACTCTACCGCTTCTACGCGATGTACAAGCGCTGCCGACAACTCGTCCGCCAATACCCCTATCTCCGTCTGAAGTTTCGGGGAAGCTGGCTTGAGGAGAAGTACGAAGATTTCACCTCGGAGAGCAACCAAGCCTGGAAAGAACTGGTAGAATACGACCGGGTATGGAACTTCGGGAAAAACTTCTAGACATATTTCGACATTGCGCTGCTGACTATCCTGTCAGCGGCGCTTTCGTCGTTCGGGAAAATCATTCTTTTTTCCCCAGAAAATACTGCCTTTGAGCGCCGTCTAGTTTTTCGATGGCGTAGCGGAGGGCGGTGCGGGGCATCGTGGCGGCGCGGGGTGCGAGGAAGGCGAGCAGGGCGGACTCGTCGCGTTTGCCGGCTTCGCGCAGGAGCCAGCCGACGGCCTTCCGGATGAGGTCGTGGGGATGGTGGAGCAGGATGTCGGCGATGGCGAAGGTATCGGCGAGTTGGCCGTGACGGACGAAGGTCATCGTACTGACCATCCCTATGCGTTGTTCCCAGATGGTTTTTCCGCTGCGTGCCAACTCGTAAAGCAGGCCCCGGTCTTTGTCGAGCAGCCATTCGCCCAGCAAGGGATAGCAAGACAAATCCACCAAATCCCAATTATTGATAGCGGCCGTATGCGCCAGATAGAAATCCACACATTGCTGTTGAAGCGGCAGACCCGGCTCCAAACAACTCAAAACCGGGCCGGACGAAGCGCCCTTGCGGGCGGAGGAGGTGGAGGATGTATCTTTGCGGGCGTGGGAGAAAATTTTAATGAGGGCCAGCAACCCGGCCAGGCGGATTTCGTGAAATTCACTGCGAAGACATTCGTCCAAATCCGTGAAATCCAACTCACGCCAAGCGTTTTTTACCACCTCGCGTGTAACGGGGACTTTGATTCCGAGGAACTTGTCCCCTTCCCCGTACTGCCCCGGCCCCGTTTTGAAGAAGCGAGACAAGCCCGCCACCTGCGACGGGTCGGCCTGAGCGAGCATATCCGCAATCAAACGATTCATAGGCGCCTTATCTTGCATCCAACTTTACAAAGATAAGGTTTTCTCGCAAAAAATCACTTACTTTGTAGATGATGAAGACAAAGAACATTTTTTTGGGCGTGGCGCTGCTGACAGTCTTGTCGGCGGCATTGTTTGTGAGTTTGTCCCAATGCCGGGGAAGGAAGGTATCCGAAGCGGCCGAAACGACGGAGCGGCACGATACCATCTATCCGCTGGGATTCCTAACGGATACCTTGGAAATGAAAAGCGGTCGTGTGCGCAATGGGGAAAACTTCATGGGTCTGCTGATGCGGCTGGGGCTTTCCGGAAAAGAAGCCTGGAATCTGTCCCAATCGTGCCCGGACAGCCTGTTCGACGTGCGGAAAATGCGGGCCGGAAATGACTATGATGCGTATTACAGCCAACAGCGCTTGCACTACCTCGTCTATCACAACAACCGTTTGGAAAGCACGGTCTTC
>CAMJRT010000016.1 GCA_946408295.1 uncultured Bacteroidales bacterium | reverse complement strand
ATGACTCCGCCGTCGACCTGATGGATGGTCGCACCTCCGTTGAGATAGGCCGTCCCGGTGCCTTCCGACGTGTGGACCGAATAAATGTCCTTGTAGGAAACATGGCTCACGTCGCAGCCGGTCTCCCAGCCGATTTCAAAAGAATTGCCCCCCTGGATGTTCCAACCGATACAATCCTCATAGCGGATATACTCGGAACTGCGGTTGATGGCCCATTTCCGTGTCTTGATGCAATAGGTGTCGTCGTGGCAGTAGGAGAAAGCATGTTTGATCTGCACGTGCCGGCAGCCAAACAGGTCGAATGCGTCATTTTCCACGCCGGTTTCGGTGAGTTTCGACGCTTCTCCGTAACTCTTCACATTGTCGGCCTCGACCACATCCGTTTCCCGGAGTATGATGCCGTAACTGGAGGTGTTCAGAACGATGAAGTCTTTCATCGTCACGTAGGAACACCTGTTGAGGCGGAATGCGGGTTCCTCCTCGGGCGTACAGTTGAGCATTCCTCCTCCCGCAAAGGTCAAATGGTCCTTGTCATCGCAAAACACCCGGCCGTTAACCAGCGCGCCTCCTTCGAAATAAACCGTTTTCCCGTTGTCAGGATTGATAATCCCCGCGTCGTGGACCTTTCCGGCTTCGAAATAAAGTACGTTCGGATCTTCGGGAGAAGGTTTGTCGGTATCCACCGCATTCGCGAAGAGCAGCAGGGCATTTCTCCACTCCCCGTTGATATCGACCACATAGCGGTCTTTGGGAGCCATCGTCAGGATAACCTTCCCGTCCTTGAGCCGGTATTGCGGATTCTTGGCTTTCGGCCGTACCACCACGGAAGTGATGTCCGCCTCCGGAGAATCAATCACCACTTTCACGGTACCGTCGCACGCGAACGCGCACAGATGCTGCTCGCTGGTCGGATAAACATACTGATCCTCGTCGTTCACCGAAACGGTGAAGCGGGTGGAAGGACGCAATCCCTCGTAGTACCGGTAGGTTTCCACCTTCCCCGTGTACTTGATTTCTTCCTCCGGCTCCGGCTGTACTGAACCTGAGGGCGTACCTGCGGAGCAAGCGGCCATCAGCATCAGCGAAAGCGTCAGCAGGTTGGTGAAAGGGTTATTTTTCATACAGCTACAATTCTATCAATCTCTTCAAATGAACTTTTATCTCATCCCCAGCCCGGAAAGTCTCGGCTCCCGCCGTACCGAAATGGTCGATGGAACGGACGGGTTGCATATAGATTTTCGCCCGGTCCAGCGTCGGATCGTCGGTGGAGGTTCCGGAGTAAAAAATGAACATCAGATAAGTCTCGGCGCTGCGGGGTTCGGGCTGTGCCATCGTCTGCGTCACGGTGATGCCCTTGCCGTAGAGTTTCAGCCAAGCGGCTTTGTGGAAGCGTTTCACGTCGAACTTGGGACCGCTCCCGATGGGGGTGGTCGTCAACACGTGCGAGGCATCGTAGGTAAACTTGTTGGTGCTCTCCTGCTCGTCTCCGATTGTAATCAGATTGAAAAACTGCGCCTTGCCCTGCAGCATGCCGCCGTGGGCCTGCTTGAACTGCAGGCCGTCGCGTTTCACGGTCAGACTGTTGTCCCATTCGATGGTGTTGTCCGGCCGATAGACCGCATCGTACCGGTGGACGGCGGTGAGAACCGGATTCCCGTCATTGTCGAGTTTGAGCAAGGCCCGGCTGGATTTGTGCCCCGGCTGTGTGACATCCACGGCATACACGTTGGCATCCAAAACAATCCGAA
Source organism: uncultured Bacteroidales bacterium (assembly GCA_946408295.1). Next base: position 11,042 of record CAMJRT010000016.1, on the reverse strand, counting down.
GTTCGCTGCATTCAATATCGTCGAAAGCCGCCCCGGGGTTGAATTCCACTCCGTCTGCATAGAACTTCTGTGAATTTTTGATTTCGCAGCCGTGGCCCGCACCGACGTGGCAATCTTCATTTTCAAAGCCCGCCAGCTTGGGATTCACATAATAAATGAAATTCAGATTACCCTGAATGCATTCCCGTTCACCCTGCTTATAGATGGAATCCGGATACCAGACATCACCGCATAGGATGGTTTTCTGTTGTCCGTCCCCATAGTTCAGTGCGTTCGAATAATACTGATGCGTAAAGTGATGGACGAGCACCGTCGCACCGTCCGCCTGGGGCACCAGCAATTCAAAGCCCGAAGACGAGGTCCGATGCAGCGTCATCTTGACGGCCGGCACCGCCCCGTCGTCCCCGTCCGCCTGCGGCTGTTTGCCGCAGGCGCCGAGGGCCATACAGCCGACGAAGAAGAAAAGGAGGGCCAACAGGCCGAATAAGGGTTTTCGCATCATCATTTCTTAACGATTGTCGGCATCTACGATACAGCGGACGGCAATGGCAGTGGCTTTGTTTAATGTAACCGTCTTATTCTCACTCTGCGTTCCCAGATTGGTTTGATACGCGCGAGCCTGAACTCCGGTGGTATTCGCGCCTGAATTTGTCCAACGCCATCCTCTCGTACCAGTTCCATCAGCGGGCATTCCTTCAGTTGCAATACGACCATTACTGGCAATATTATCATTATATCGTCCGGAAGGAGAGAAGAAATTATTGGAAGAGGAAAGCGATGAAGAAGAATAATATGCGCCTGGCGTTGTTGTCTCCCAAGAAATGGATCCGGACAAAGCATTATAGACGGCCGGGTCAGGAACTCGCCAGCCCTTTGGGCAGGGATCGTAAATGGTTTTCTGTCCTACCTGTGTTTGGTCTTCTGCTTTGCCAACAGGCCATGGATTTCCCCATAGTTCAGCATCCACTTCATTGCTCCACTTCTTGATACCCGTTACAGGAGTACCGGTTCCTTCTTCTTTCGCGAAGTTAAGAATTAACATTCCAGGGTAGGTAATATTATCCTCTATACTGAGTTGCCCCTCAACCAGAGACACGTTAAAATTGGTAGGGTCATAAAAATTATTTGTCGGCCAACTGCTCCAGAAAATCGGCGCAGGACGGCCCCACTGATAGTAAAAAGTGGTACGGTAATTAACATCCGGAGTTTTCCCATCCGTCTTTTTATTCGCCGCCCAGGTTTCGAACTGCGTGGTATTCTGTCCGATGTCCATATTGGCCAACTTGTAGTCCGTGCCGGATATATCGGTTGAGCCGAAACGGGTGCCGTCGGCAGAGATGTTCCATAGCGTCCAGGCCCAAAGCACGGTGCCTCCCTTCTTCATGCAAAGAATCGGAGCGCCGGCAAAAGCGCCGGTATTGGTCACGGTCACGGAGTAATTGGAGGGCGAGCCGATGCTGAAACTATTAATGTTACATTGGGTATATCCGCTATACTGAATATTATATGTTGTTGATGTTCCCACTTTCTTCACCCACTCGAACGTCACGTCGGAAGGCTTGACCACCTTACGGAAATCGCCGCGTGCACGGTAGTCAATGGTCACCGAGGCAGGAATGCTGTTGTCCGGAGACAAGGTCGCATTGGCATACGTTCCCTCTTTATACTGAATCTGGTAGCAGTTGGCCTCGCCATAGCCGTAGCCGGGGCCCAGCATCAGACGGGCATCGTGCGGCTCGTACCACGGGGCGCAGTCGGCATCAGAAATATTGGAGAGCGTGAAGGACGCCACATGATTGGCCACAATGGAGTTACCCCTGAAGCCGATGGGCAGGGTGTAGGTCTCGTCGCTTTTCGTAATTACCAGCGCCACATAGATTTCCCCGCCGGTGGCATCGTACGGGGCTGCGACCGCCCAGATATCCTGCGCTGTTCCGCTCAGGGTGAGAGGCGTCGTGAGGTCCACCTGAACATAGTCCTTGTCGGTTCCGGAAAGAGTGCCTCCGATGCTACGGACAATCAGTTGGCTGACGGTGGCTCCCTGAAGGGAAGAAGCGGCGGAAACGCTCACCTTGATCACTGCGGTTTGGTGGGCGAGGGTCACGCCGGCGGCGACACCCCCATTGACTTCGACCACCGGAGAGACCGCATAGGCATAATCCCGGAAGGAAGATGTACCGGCGGCCGCCTGTACCTGTTCGGTGTCGACCCCTTCGGAGCCATAGACCAGATACACCTCGGTCCCGTCCGCAATCGTCCCCGGCATCTCAAAGATGCCTTTGGTGCTTCCTACACCTTCCGTCAGCGTGGCAGTCCCCAGGCTGCTCCCGTCTGAATTCTTGATGACTTCAAGCTCATCTCCTTCTTCCCACAACGCCTTGTAGGAACCGCTCACTTTATCTCCCATGGAGATCTTGGTGGCCTCCAGCATTCCGGAGAACACCGTCACCCCTTCCTTCGCCGGAGAAAGTTCTTTATCCGAATTATCCGTGAATTCCGATTTGGTGCAGGCAGCTCCCAGTATCAGGAGCGCCGCAAGAATCATATATCTTTTCATATTGCGTTCCATTCGTTATAGACGGTCGAACTCATCTTCAAACAGGTCTCCTGCCGAGACTTCTCCATTGGACTGGCACAACAAGAGACCGCCCAATGGCACTACTTCCATTTCGGGATGCACATAGGCATCATTCTCAAAGAAAATTGTCATAGTCGTAAGATTTTATCTGTTTCTTTCATCCTTCTGGCAACGGACCGAAGCGGCGACAGCCCTGTTCCGGGTCGTCGTGGTGACACGATTGGGTTCGATATCGGTGCCGTAGGAGAGCAGCAACGGCTGCACACCCTGATGCCAACCCACCCAGTTGCTCCACAAAATACCCATCGAGGTCTGCTTGCCGGATTTCGGGGCACCCATCGTTGCGATGCGCGGAGGATTCGTATCGGCGATATAGTCTTCATAATATCCATTCATAATGAAGGAATTGTTGCCGGCATTGGCCATTTTGCAGATGACGGCTCCGTCGTAGGCGGAGTTGATGGTGGCATTCTGCTGCGCGATGTAGTCGAAGACAAGCGGGTCAGGCACCCTCCAGCCTTTCGGGCAGGGGTCGTAGATGGTCTTGTTGCCCTCTTCTTCGCGGGTGGATGCTTTGAGACCGCCGCCCCAGAGGTCACCGTAACGGTCGTTCTCGTTCGCCCAGTCAATCATCCTGTTCTCCGTACCCTTCTCACGTTTGAGCACAAGGCCCACAGGCTTGGAGATGGCTTCATTCAAGTAGAGCGGTCCCTCGACGACGGGGACAGCGGCCGGAGTAGAATACCATTCAACCGTCGGCCAGAAACTCCAGAATACAGGCGTGAAGCGACCCCACTGATAGCGATGTACAAAGCGGTAGATGACATCCGGTCCCTCGGAAGGCGACTGCGACGGGGAAGACCATCTGTTGGCGGACCATTGTTCAAACTGGGTCGTGTTCTGGCCGATATCCATATTGGCCAGGGAGCCGGGGCCGGCGGGAATGGCTTCCAGTTTCGTCCCGTCTGCGGAAACATTCCAGAACGACCAGGCCCAGAGAATCCGGCCGCCTTTCTTCATCACCAGGATGGGTGCTCCCGCATAAGCGCCCCAGTTTTTCACTTTCACCTGGTAATTGTCAGGATCCGGCGTGATGGTGAACGCCTTCGGGTTGATACCACCGTCATCGTAAGTCGTGGTAGAGCCGCTGACAACCGGGATATAGACTTCACTTCCATTCGTGTACCATTCGAAGGTGGCTCCGGTGGGATTGACGGCATTGCTGAAATTACCACGGGCACGGAAGTCAATCGTCACTTCGTCCGGAATGTCCGCATCGGCCGAATAGGTGGCGCCTTTCCAGGTGCTTCCGTTCTTGCACTGAATCAGATAGGTGTTGGCTTCACCATAGCAATAGCCGAGACCGGGCAATTTGCGTGTCTCGACAGGGCAATACCAACGAAGTTGATTCGTATCCATGGTAATGTTCGCCAGGTTGATTTCCTTGGTCTGTCCGGCTTCCAGGACAACTCCCGACAGGCTGACCGGGATGGTCACGGTCCTCGTCTGGCTTTCGAAATAGACGACCGCCCACATATTGTTGGCGGAGTAGTCTCCGGGAAGGGCCTGCAGATAGAAGTTTTGCGGCTGGCCCACCTCAAGAGGGGCGGGATTGCTCACCGAAACCATCACCTTGGAGAAAGTTTCCAGTTTCTGGAATTTCCGGGTCTTGGTGTTCACATTGAACGCACCGCCGATCTCGGCCCGGCCGCCCAGGTCGACCAGTTCCACTTTAGTCACGTTCATACCGGCGAACTCAGTGGACGAAACCGCGATTTTCACGAGCGCCGTGACCGGGTCGAGAGAAAAGTGGAACGCCTCCTCGCCGGGCGTGCCGGAGAACTCGCCGAAGGCAAAACAGCTGGATGCCACGTCGGGTGTGGGCTGCACTTGATTCTGTCCCACTTCCAGCGCATAAATGATATTGTTCAGATAAACCAACTCCGGATTGTACGGGGTGTAGGCGACAAAATCATTCTTGCCGGAAGCCAGGCTGACGGGCGGCGTGGTGAAGCGTCCCGTGGCCTTTCCTTCATAGGGTGAGGGCGTGTAGGGAAGAGGATTGCCTTCCTCATCTTTGGCATTGGTGTCGGCCCAACCCTCGATGAGACATTCCTTGTTGACGATTTTCACGCCGGCGGTCGCCGAATAAAGGCCCACCGAGGAATTGGTCTCCCACGTGAAACCCGGGGTGTTCACTGTTCCTTCCAGAATATACTGGGCCTCAGGGTTGGGACCCAATTCGGAAGAACCTCCTTCTTTCTTGCAAGCGGCAAGAGCGAGGAGCATAAAACTGAATGCTAAAAACTTTTTCATAGTTGAAAATATTGAGATTAAATAACTACCATCGTGCATTTTGCGTCAAATTCCGATTGACGGCCATTTGTTCTTCCGAAATGGGAAGCCATATCTTGTGGTGGAACCAGTTGGACTTCAAACTGGGGATGCCGATCGCCAGGTAGCCACCCGTCTGGAAGTGAATGAAGCGGTCTTCGAGCACACCCTCTTTCTCGACCACTTTTTCCGGATCCAGCGAGGCGATGGCCTGGTCAATCCGATTGAAGCGTATCAAGTCCCATTTCCTGGAGAACTCGAACACGAGTTCGCGTTCCCGGCTTTCCAGCAGTTCTTCCACGAAGTCGTCGCGGTGATAAGCGGCGAGCAACTCATCGTAGTTCGCATCGTCGGTGGCTGCGCGGCGCAAGACTTTGTTCATCCATTTCCGTGCTTCGGGCTCATCGTTGCAATAGTAGAGAGCCTCTGCATACATCAAGTACACATCCGCCAGGCGCATCAGCGGATAGGAGAACGCATGCTGGGATTTCGTGTGCTGCAATTCCCCGTTCATCGCAAGCCTTATCTTGCCCGGGCAGACCCCGATGCCGCTGACGGGATTGTAGGTCTGGATGTCATTGTCATAAATCGGATGCGGCACATTGTCATAGTGGATTTCTTCGCCCGTATTCGGGTCGATTACCGTGTAGGAAATATGGGTCTGTCCGTCCCCGGGGAGACAGTATTTGACCCCGTCGATGACCTCCACTTCAGGAGCCGTAGCATATCGGCTGGTGTAGTTGTGGTCGCGCCTCCTGTCTTTCGGGCTGTACATATAGAAACCGCGCGGCGTGGGAATGTGGCGCCCGCCGTACGCGGTAGGCACCTTGCTGCCGCCAGAAGCCGGCGTATGGATATAGAAACTGTTCGGCCAGTATCCTTCGGCGCCCGATTCGGCGATTTCGGCCAGGAACAGGCACTCCTTGTGCTGGTCCTTTTTCGTAGTTTCCCGGAACAGGCGGGTGTAGTCATCGAGAAGCACGTAGGGCGAGTTTTCCGCCACATCCTTGAGGGCGAGCATGGCTTCCCGGGAGAATTCGTCGGCCGCCACCCAGGAGAAATCATTGAGCGGCTGCTCGGCCACCAGGTCGGCGCCGGTTCCGCTCCGTTTGCAGGCCGCCAGATAATTGCAAATCCGCCCCTTGTATGCTTCCGCCGTATATTTATTGGCGGAAACATCGGTAATAATACCGATGGTATTCAAATTGCTGCAAGCAAAATTCAGGTCGGAAAGAATCAAGCCGTAGACTTCATTGAGCGGCGACCGGCCTTCGTCTCCGCTGGAGGCGAAATCGGTTACGATGGGGACTCCGCCGAAGTTCCACGCCAGATGATAATAGAAGAACGCGCGCATAAACTTGGCTTCCGCCTCGTACTGCACCTTTTTTTCATCGGACATCGGAATGGAAGGAAGATAGGCGAGAATGGTATTGCAACGGTTGATGCCGGCATAAAAAACTTTCCAGAACTGCCGTACCACACGGGAGGCTTCGTTGAAATTGGCCCACTCCATCTCCAGTCCTTCGTTCTGGGTACCGTTGGAGGCACACACGTCATCCGAAGGCGCATTCATCAGGTAAAGAAGCCCCTGGCCGTATGAGCCGTACTGACAGTAGGTGAGTCCGGGAATCTTATGCGTATTGATGGTCTCGTAACAACTGACCAAGGCCATACGCATCTGATCCTCCGTAGAATAGAAGTTCTCCGGGGTCACATTGGAAATCGGCTTCTGATCCAGGAAATCGCAGGAAGACAGCGCCGCTATTACGAAAAGACTATATAATAACTTTTTCATACCGAATCAGAAGGTTAAGTTGACACCCAATGACCACACGCGTGCCTTGGGATAAGACATCCTGTCGAATCCGGAGAAGAGCACGTTGCTGGAACTGACATCCGGATCCATGCCGCTGTATTTGGTGAACACATACGCGTTGTCCACGGACGCGGTGAAGCGGAGAACGGAGATATGGGCCCTGTCAAGTGCCTTGCTCTTGACATTGTAGCTCAGGGAGATGGTCTTGAGACGCACGAAAGAGGCATCCTCGACGTAGTAGGAAGACACGTAGGTTCCTGTCTGGTTCATCAGGCGGGAATAGGTGTTTGAAGCATTTTCCGGCGTCCAGCGGTTGACAAAGGCTTTCCGCTGCAAGTTGTTGAAGTAGGAAGACGTCGCGTTCGACTCGCTGCGGCATTTGAACTCGTTCAGAATCTCCCTTCCGAAAACGCCCTCAAAGAAGATGCTCAGGTCAAAATTCCAGATGGTGAAGTTGTTTCCGAAGCCCATGGAGAACTTGGGATTGGAGTTGCTGATAATGGTGCGGTCATCAGCGTTGATGATGCCGTCTCCGTTGAGGTCCTTGTAGCGTCTGTCACCGGGCTGGACATCCAACGAACTGACCTTGGTGACGCCGTCCTTGAGGGTGAACCTGAACGTATTGAGGTTGCCGGAGGTTACGATTTCAGGATTGTCGGTGAAATCGTTGCCGTATTTGTCCTTGATGACGAAGTCGCTCACCTGGTAGTTGCCGTCCCACACATAGCCGTAGCCGATGCCGATGGGCTGGCCGACCATGATACGGGAGATGTCGGTGGTGAAGGTACCGTTGGACATGTTGATGCTGGTGTAATCCGCCCCGCCGATGTCGACGACCTGGTTCCGGTTGAGGTCGAAGGTGATGTTGGTGGTCCAAGAAAAATTCCGCTGATCGACATTGCGGGCCGACAGGCTGATTTCAATACCCTTGTTCGAGACCCGGCCGATGTTCTGCCATTGCTCGGTGAAGCCCGCCTGGGCGGAAAGGATGGCCCGGTACAGCATGTCTCGGGTGTCCTTGTAATAGACATCCGCGCTGAAATCCACCCGTTCGTTGAAGAGGGAGAAGTCGAGACCGATATTGTACTGGTAGGTGGTCTCCCATTTCAACTTCGGATTCGCCGAGGTGTTGGGCGCCATACCCATGATTTCTTTGCCCATGCTCGCATAATAGGTCTTGGTCAGCGTAGCCAGGGCCGCATAGGTGGACACCCTGTCGTTGCCGGAAGTACCGGCGCTCAGGCGGAGTTTGAGGTTGTCCAACCAGCTTTTGGCCTCTTTCATCCAAGGCTCCTCACTCGGCCGCCAGGCCAGGGAGAAGGACGGAAAGTAGCCGGTCCTGTTGTCCTTGAAGAACTTGGAGGAGGCGTCGGCCCGGAAGTTGAACGTGGCATAATAGCGGCCCTTGTAATTGTAGTTGAAACGACAGAAGGCCGACATCCGGGTGCTCTCGCTGACATTCTGGACCGGATTGTTGAGGATGCCTCCCTTGCCAATATCATACGCGCCCGTACTCCATTCGGAATAGTTGTAGGAGGACATCTGCATGGAGTCGTAATGGTATTTGTTCAACTCGGCGCCAATCATCGCATCCAGGTTGTGCCCGTCTCCCAACTGCGTGTTATAAGTAAGGTAGGCGTTGGCGTTGTACCCATAGGTGCTCACCTCAGTCACGGAGCCATAACCATTGCGGGTCTGACCCCAGCGGCTGTACTTTGAAAAGAATTCCTTGAGGTTAGACGAAGACATGTTGCCCGATGCGTTGAAGCGGAAGGTAAGCCCCTTGATAATGGTCCAATCCACATAGAGATTGCCAATCAATCGGTCATACACCGTTTTCTTGAACGTTTCGTCGCTCATCATGCTGGTCAGGGGCAAAAAGCCGTTCGCATAATCCGTATCAGACTCAGAATACAAGGAAACGGGACGCTCCAGATAAATCAACTGGATGAGTCCGCTATTGCCGAGCGAACCGCCGCCGGAAGCAACGGCTCCGTCGGTGATGCTCCTGGAGAAAGCGACATTGGCCCCGATCTTGAGATTGTCGGTGATGTTGTTGTCCAGTTTGAGGCGGCCGTTATACCTTGTATAATCATTGTTGATGACCAGGCCGGGCTGCTTGAGGAAACCGAGGCTGGCAAGGAACTGCGTTTTCTTGCCCGCACGACCGCTGGCGGACAGGTTGTACTGCTGGACAAACGCATTGCGGTAGAGCAGGTCCTGCCAATTGTAGTTGGTCATTCCGGAAACATCTTTCGGCGTATCCGCAATGCCGTCCCCGTTGGTATCGACGCCATAGGCATCCCATCCATAATCCTCGCGGGAGAAACGATAATTGACGTACTCTTGCTTGTCCAGCATTTCGATGCGCTTGGGAACCTGATGCACGCTCAAGGTCGCATCAAAGCTGACGGTGGTCCGGTCGGCGGTGCGGCCGCTCTTGGTCGTAATGATGATGACGCCGTTCGCACCCTGGGCGCCATAAATGGCCGTCGCGGAAGCGTCCTTCAGCACCTCGATGGACTCGATGTCATTGGTGTTGAGGAAGGACAGCGGGTCGTATGAGTTGTTGCCCGTCGTCCCGGAGGTGGCGACTTCGGAAGAAGAGATTTCCATCTGCGTACCGTCGATGACGAACAGCGGCGTAGTGCCCGCATTGATGGAGTTGTTACCGCGGATTTTTATCTGGAAACCGGAACCCGGCTCGCCGGACTGCGAGGTGATGTTGAGTCCTGCCACATGTCCCTGTAGGGCTCCCAGGGCATTGTTGCTGCCGGTTTTCTTGAGGTCGTCGGCTTTCATCGACGCCACGGAGCCGGTGAGGTCTCTCCGCAGCTGCTTGCCGTAGCCGATTACAACCGCGTCGTCCAGCACCTTGGAATCACTTTCCAGCTGGACGTTCAGGGAACGGGGGCCGCCGATTTTGACATTGACCGTCTTCATGCCGAAGAGGCTGAACGTGAGTTCTTTCCCTTTGATGGCCGGAATGGAATACTTTCCCTGTTCATCGGTCATGGTGATTTCTTGTGTTCCGTCATAGAACACCGCGCACCCCACCTGGGGCTCACCCCTGTCGTCTGTCACAGTCCCGCTGACCATCCCACCCTGCGCTGCTGCGTTGGCACAGGCCAGGAAAATCAGGCACAAGAAGGCTGCGATGTTGCATAAATTTCTCATATTCGCTCGCTCATGTTTATGTGAACAACGCAAAGTTAACCTATAAGCTGCCCCCCCCATCGGGTAATTTTGAACGATTTTTAGGGTAGTTTTGAACTTTTGTTACTATATTTGCTGCGAGTTATGCCACGGATTCGAAAAATATTGTTCACCCTTGCCCTGCTGACATCCCTTCTTTGTCCGGCATCGGTCTATGTCCATCCGGAGAAATTGAAAGGCATTGCCAGCGAGGCGGTTTACGCCGTCTGCCAGGACAGCACAGGCGCCATCTGGCTGAACACCGGCTATGGAATCTGCTGCTACGACGGGCAGAACGTGCGGATTGCGAACCGTTCTTCGATGTCGCGCAACATCGTATACAACGGAGGCCGCCACATATACGGCGTCACCTATTACGGCATCCTGCACTTCGACATCATCAGCGGGAAGCGGACCGTCCTGTCGAATCCCGGGATTGAATACCGCAACTGTTATCTCCTGGCGGATGGAGACAGCGTCTGGGTAACCTCGGGCAGCAAGGACTTATTCGTATCCAGGCAGGATTCCCTCGTCGTGGCGGCCGAAGTCCCTGACCATTCGCTCACCAACATCGTACGATACAACTCCGAAGAACTGCTGGTGGGAACCCGCGAAGGCGCCCTGATGACGTGGAACGGGAAAACGTTTCAGAGCCGGTATACATTCAACCGCCCCGTGAGCCACCTTGACCGTCGCACCGACCTGAGCTTTTTCGTGGGCTTTCACAACGGCGGTTTCGCCGTCCTGTCTCCCAGCCTGGAGCTGAAACAGATGAAAGTCGAAGCGTCCGGCGAAGAAGTCATTCCCCATTTGGAAGTCAGGGCTTTCTCGGAACTTCCCGATGGAGATGCGCTGGTCGGCGCGGCAGACGGCCTGTTCCGTTATACCCAGGACGGGCGCTGTATCCGGGAAGAGGGTGGCTTTCCTCCCGGAGAACCGGTGTGGAGCATCATGAGAGACCGGGACGACAACATCTGGGTGGGCTCATTCTATAATGGGATCTATTATCACGACAGTGCTTTTGAAGCATACGCCTCTCTCCTCCAGCCGATGGACGCCCGTATCCGGCAGGTAAGCGCCCTCGCCGAGGACAGCCGGGGCGATCTCTGGGTGTTCACC
>CAMJRT010000015.1 GCA_946408295.1 uncultured Bacteroidales bacterium | reverse complement strand
TCCCTGCCACGGCTGCCGCAGCAAAAGGTTTCTGGGTTGCTACCAATACTTTCATAAAACAAAAAGGGGCGATAATGCCCCTTGAAATTTATTTGTGTAATTTTTCAAATTCCTGCATACAGTCGACCAAAGCCCGGACACTCTCCACAGGGCAGGCGTTGTAGAGCGAGGCGCGGAAGCCTCCCACCGAACGGTGGCCCTTGATGCCTACCATCTTATGCGCCTTGGCAAAGGCCATAAATTCATCCTGCAGAGCCTCGTAGCCGGGAGCCATCACGAAGCACACGTTCATAATGGAACGGTCTTCCTTGGCGGCGGTACCGACGAAGAGCGGGTTGCGGTCGATTTCGTTGTAGAGCAAAGCCGCTTTCTCTTCATTGCGTTTCTGCATCGCCTGGAGGCCACCCATCGACTTGATCCACTTGAGGGTCTGGGTCATCACGTAGATACAGAACACAGGCGGAGTGTTGAACATCGACTCGCCTTTGATATGGGTACGAAGATCGAGCATCGTGGGGATATAGCGGCTCACTTTGCCGAGCGCGTCTTTCTTGACGATGTAGAAGGTCACACCGGCAGGGCCGACGTTCTTCTGCGCACCCCCATAAATCATCGCATACTTGGTCACGTCCACGGGACGGCTCATGATGTCGGAAGACATATCGGCGATAAGGGGAACGGGGCTGTCGATATCGTAGCGAATCTCCGTACCGTAAATGGTGTTGTTGGTGGTGATATGGAAATAATCCACATCCGTAGGGATCGTATAGCCTTTCGGGATGTAGGAGAAGTTCTTATCGGCGGAAGAAGCCACGGCCACGGCATTGCCGATGCCCTGCGCTTCTTTGTACGCTTTCTTGGCCCAGGCACCCGTCTCCAGATAGGCAGCCTTGTTCTCCAGGAAGTTCATCGCCACATTGAGGAAACCCATGGAAGCACCCCCCGCGAGGAACAAAATTTCGTAATCTTCGGGAATGTTCAGCAACTCTCTCCAGAGGGAGCGGCACTCGTCCATCACGGCCTCCCATGCTTTGTCGCGGTGGGAGATTTCAATGACCGACATTCCTGTTCCGTTAAACTCTTTCAAGGCTTCGATAGCCGCCTCGATAGCCGGCTCGGGGAGCACGCAAGGACCGGCGTTAAAAATGTGTACCTTTTTCATTGTATTTTTATTACTATCATTTTCTTTTTGAGCCCGCAAATTTAGGGAAAATTCTTGAATTATGGGCGGGATTTCTTGACAAATTGTTTCTTAGAAATAAGAAACGGCCTGCCCGGACAGCGACGACAGCAATTGGTTCCCCAGACGACTGACGCCCAAGCGCATCAGGGCGGGGTTCAGCCACTGCGGACCGAGCGTATCCCGTACAACATCCACATAGGTAAGCGCCTGCTGCGTCGTAGAGATGCCACCGGCTGCCTTGAAACCTACTTTTCGCCCGGTCTGACGGGCATAATCCCGAATGGCCCGGCACATCGCTTCCGCCGCCTCGGGGGTTGCTCCGACCTCCATCTTCCCGGTCGATGTCTTGATAAAGTCCGCACCGGCCTCCATCGCCAGCATCGATGCGTCGTAAATCCGTTTCGGGTCTTTCAGTACGCCCGTTTCCAAAATCACCTTCAAGGTACGGTCGCCCACCAACTCTTTCTGGGCACGGATTTCCGCGGCGGCCGCTGCCGCATTCCCGTTCAGGAAAGCATTCAGCGCCAGCACAATGTCAATCTCGTCCGCTCCGTCTGCGACGGCCAAACGGGTCTCGAGCAACTTGACCTCCAGGAAGGACTGGGAAGCCGGAAATGCGCCGGATACCGCCACCACCCGCACGCCGGGTACTTGCAGGCGCTTTTTCACCGTCGCGACAAAATTGGGATAGACACAGATGCCGGCCGGAAGCGGATGCCCCGGAAACGCCTGGGGAAAGCGGTTGACCTTGTCGACAAAAACGTCGATAGAAGAGAGAGTATCCTGACTTTTAAGGCTCGTCAGATCCATCAGGGACAGACACAATTTCAATGTTTCCATCTTCGATAATCGGGGTTGGTTTATAGGTACTGTTGTCAAAAATCCAAGGTTTGTCACCAATGGAATCCACATAAACAGCAATGGAGTCGGGCAGATGAAAGATGTCGGGATGGTCCATCGGAGAAAGAGCGAAACGCCATTGCGGCAAAAAGACATTACGCGCCTGATCCAGATCCTTCAATGCTTCCTGCCGCTGAATTTCTTTTTTCAAACTCTTCTCGCGCTGCTCGAGGATTTTCATCGTCTTTTTGATGATTTTGGCATAACGCTCGGGGTCTTTCAGGTATTCTTTGGCCGTAACACGATAATCTTCCACGGTATAACCATAGCGTTCAAGGACTGCCCCATAGAGCGAAGCGGTATCCAGTTGGTGACGCAGACGCTTGTCCGCCGCCCATTGGTCCGCCAGAAACATATCCGCATAAATCTCCGCCAATTTTTCCTTCGGGATGACACGCCCCCGTGATGCACACGAGAGCAGGGCACCCAGCAACAAAAAGAAGAGAAGAATGCGTTTCATCAGCAGTCGATGTTAGCGCAGGGTCGCTCCCCATTCTCCGGTCAGACAGGCGAGAATCTTGTCCATCGTCTTTTCCACATCCTGGTCGGTGAGGGTTTTTTCCTCATCCTGCAGCACAAAACTCATCGCATATTGCTTCTTGCCGGCGGGAATCTTATCTCCCTGGTACACATCGAAGAGGGCAACATTCTTGAGTGTCTTTTTTCCGGCACGGATGGCGGTGCGGCGCAAATCGGAGTAACGCACATTTTCGTCCACCAGCAGGGCCAGGTCGCGACGTACTTCGGGGTAACGGGGCAGTTCCTTGAACAGCACTTTGATGCGCTTGACCAGTTCGAACAGGGCCGGCCAGTTGATTTCCACCGCAAAAACAGGTTGCTTGATGTCGAAGTTGCGCAGGATGGAGCGCTTGATTTCGCCCAACACGGCCAGCGGAGCCTGGCTTCCGGGCAGCAGGTAGCACACGCCTTCGGCGTAAATGTCTTCGGGCGCGTCATCCGTGGGCAGGGTGTTCAAATCGGCCCCCAGCCGCTTGAGCAGGAGTTCGAGATAGCCCTTGAGTTGGAAGAAACTCCCCTTCTGGGCATCCAGACGCCACATTTTCTCTTTGGTCCCGGTCATCATCAGGCAGAAGCAAGTGTGTTCTTCGTAACCGGCGAGGGTCCGGCCGTCCCCTTCGGGCTTGAGGGCGTAAACGCTGCCGTATTCGAAGGTGCGGAGGTTGAGAATCTGGTGGTTGATGTTGCGGGCGATGACTTCCAAGCCGCCGAACAGCAGGGTCTGGCGCATCACATTCAGATCGGAAGACAAGGGATTGAGAATCCGTACGCAAGCCTCTTCGGGGAAGGTCGTCAGAGCGCTGTAGTACGAGGATTTGGTCAGGGAATTGTTCATCGTCTCGACAAATCCGTTGGCGGCCAGGAAATCGGAAATCTTGTTGCGGACGGCCTCCGCTTCCGGACGGAGGGTCGGATTGACCGAAGTCTGCATCCGCCGGGGCAGTTCGATATGGTTGTACCCGTAGATGCGGAGAATTTCTTCCACCACATCACATTCGCGTTCCACGTCAATCATATAGGAGGGAATATCCACCACAGCCCCGCAGACCGTCCCGCCGGCATCCTTGCGGCGCTCGACAAAGCGATAGTCCAGACATTCGAGGATTCTTTCAATCGCCTCGACACCAATCTGTTTGCCAATAAAGCGCTGGATGCGGTCGTAATCGAGTTCGATGCGTTTGCGGGTGATGTCTTCGCTATATACTTTCTGCATCGTACCGCACACCTTGCCGCCGGCGACCTGTTGCATCAGGGTAATGGCACGGGCGGCCGCCCATTCGAGCACGAGCGGGTCGCAGCCCCTTTCATAGCGGAAGGCGGCATCGGTCTTGAGGCCGTGACGCTTGGAGGACTTGCGGATAAAGGCGGGTTTGAAATAGGCGCTTTCGAGCACCACATCCACCGTGCTGTCGCTCACGCCCGATTTTTCTCCGCCGAAAATACCGGCCAGACACATCGGCTTGCAGGTGTCGGCAATCATCAAGTCGCTCTCGTCCAGCGTTCTTTCCACACCGTCGAGGGTGACGAATTTCTCTCCCGCCTTCGCCTGACGGACCACGATGCGGCCGCCTTCGACCATCGCCTTGTCAAAGGCGTGCAGGGGCTGTCCCACCTCCATCAAGACGAAGTTGGTCACGTCCACGATGTTGTTGATGGGACGCAGGCCGATGCTCAGCAGTCGTTCCTGCAACCACTGGGGAGAAGGACCGACCTTCACGCCCAGCAGCGTGGTGGCCGTATATTTGGGAGCGCCGAGGGGAGCATCCACTTGCACGCCGACGGCTTCGCCGGGTACTTGATTTTCCCGGAAAGCATCCACGGAAGGGATGTGCAAAGCGCAGGGAAGCCCCTGGTATTTAAGGTAGGCGTACAAGTCGCGGGCGACGCCGATATGGGAGGCTGCATCCACGCGGTTGGCGGTGAGCCCGATTTCAATGACGGCATCCGTCTTGAGGTGGAGGTAGTCTTTGGCGGGGGTTCCGGGCACGGCGTCCGGCTCCAGCACCATAATGCCGCTGTGGTCTTCTCCGATGCCCAATTCGTCTTCCGCGCAAATCATTCCCAGGGACTCCACCCCCCGGATTTTAGACTTTTTAATCTTGAAGTCTTCGCCCAGAACGGTCCCGACGGTCGCCAGCAGCACTTTCTGACCGGCCGCCACGTTGGGAGCGCCGCACACCACCTGGAGAAGTTCGCCTTCACCGGTGTTGAGTTTCGTCACATGCAGATGGTCGGAATCGGGATGTTCCACACATTCCACCACTTCGGCGACAATCACGCCCTTGAGCCCGCCGGGTATCTGTTCCACTTCTTCGAGGGAATCCACTTCGAGCCCGATGGAGGTCAAGGCGTCCGCAATCTGTTGGGGGTCGAGTTCACATTCAAGATACTCTTTCAGCCAATTGTACGAAATTTTCATATTGATTATTCTTTATTTTACTTTTTAATGTCCTCTTCAGAGAAAAGGTTCTCGACATAGGCGCGTTTGTCAAAGACTTTGAGGTCCTCGACTCCCTCGCCGATACCGATGAATTTGATGGGAATCCGGTATTTGTCCACGATGCCGATGACCACGCCTCCCTTGGCGCTGCCGTCCAGTTTGGTGACCGCCAGCGAAGAAATGTCCGTCGCTTTGGAGAACTCTCCCGCCTGCTGGAAAGCGTTCTGCCCGGTCGAGCCGTCCAGCACCAGCATCACGTCGGAGGCGCCTTCGGGAATGACTTTTTTGATGACGTTCTTGATTTTGGTCAATTCATTCATCAGGTCGATGCGGTTGTGCAAACGCCCGGCGGTATCGATCAGCACCACGTCCACCCCTTTGGCGACCGCCGACTTGACGGTATCGTATGCCACGGATGCAGGGTCCGACCCCATTTGCTGCTTGACAATGTCCACCCCGGCACGCTCGGCCCAGATGGTCAACTGGTCCACGGCCGCCGCCCGGAACGTATCCGCCGCCCCGATCATCACCTTCTTCCCTTCGGCCCGCAGACGGGACGCAATCTTGCCGATGGTCGTCGTCTTGCCCACACCGTTCACCCCCACGACGAGGATGACATAGGGTTTCTTGGTGAAATCAAATTGCTCGGAAAAAGTGGGCTCCACATAATCCCCATCGGATTTCTGCTCGTCCAGATTAACATCCAGCAGGGCGGCAATCTCCTCGCGGAGCATCGTAATGAGTTCGTCCATCGACATATATTTGTCGCGGCTCACCCTGTCTTCAAGGTTATCAATAATTTTCAGGGTGGTATCCACTCCCATGTCGGTCGCGATCAACGCATCTTCGATGGCATCGAGGATATCGTCGCTGACGGTAGATTTCCCGGCAATCGCGCGGGACAGTCTGTCGAAAAGACCGGCCTTCGTTTTCTTTACGCCTTTGTCAAAAATTCCCATAACCTGCAAAGGTAATAATTTCCGCCGATTTTGGGGGATTTTTGGTAAAAAATGACTACTTTCGTGGGCGAAACGAGCCGATGGGGAATGGATAGCGACCAATATACGAGCATTGCCGCGCCGACGGAAGGACTGTTCAAAGACAAGGGCAGCCGTTTCATCGCGTTCGCCCTGCCGGTATCCGGCGAGGAGGAGGTCAAAGAAGCGGTGGACCAGGTCCGCAAGAAATACCACGACGCCCGCCACGTCTGCTTCGCCTACCGGCTGGGCGCGGACAATCAAAAATGGCGGGCGAATGACGACGGGGAGCCGTCCGGGAGCGCGGGCCGTCCCATACTGGGGCAGATTGACTCCTATGGACTGAGCGACATCCTGATTATCGTCGTACGGTATTTCGGGGGCATCAAACTCGGCATCCCCGGGCTCATCAACGCCTACCGAAGCGCAGCGGCCGACGCCCTTTCGCGGGCGCAAATCATCGAGAAAACGGTCTGCCTGACCTTGACAGCGACTTTCCCCTATGAGAAAATGGGCGAGGTGATGAAGTTGACCAAGACCCCGCGCGGGACGGGCGGAAAGCCTGGTATCGGGCCGGGCGGCGGACAAGCCGCGAAGGGCGACAGCATCCGCGTGCTGAACCTGGAGATGGATACGCCCTGCCGCATCACGCTGTCCGTTCCCCTCTCGCAAGTACCGATTATCCGACAGAACCCTTGGCTCTCTTTTGAAGAATAGCGCTGAGCGAGAGCGTTGAGGGAGCATGCGTGAAAAGCTCAAGCGCTATTCTTTCCAGACTTTCAGGTATTCCTGCAGCGCCCACATCTCATCGCGGAACTTGGCGGCGGCAGGAAAATCGAGGGCGGCGGCCGCCTTCTTCATATTGCGCTCGGCTTCCTTGACGCACTTTTCGACCTGTTCGCGGCTCATCGCACGGATGACAGGATCCTGAAGCACGGCGGCGAGGTCGGCCTTCACATAGCCGTCCACCGTCTTGGCAGCACCCTCGCGGCGGGAATCCAGACCCAGTCCCACCGACACCTTTCCGTGCCCCAGTTCATCAGGCGAAGGGATATAAGCCGGGTCATCATAAGAAGTCGGGGCGCTGGAACGGCCTTTGGAAGAATGGACCAGCACATTGCTGTGCGAGCGAATCTGCGTGGGCGTGATATGGTGTTCTTCGTTGTAGGCCAACTGTTTGTTGCGACGGCGGGCCGTCTCTTCCAGCGTCCGGCGCATCGAACCGGTAATCGAGTCCGCATACATAATCACCAGCCCGTTGACATTGCGGGCGGCACGGCCGGCCGTCTGCGTCAGAGCCGTGTCGGAGCGCAGGAATCCCTCCTTATCCGCATCCAGAATCGCCACCAGGGACACCAGCGGAATGTCCAGCCCTTCGCGGAGCAAGTTCACGCCGACCAGCACATCGAAAAGCCCGTTCTTGAAGTCTTCGATGATTTCCACCCGCTCCATCGTATCGACATCGGAGTGGATATAGCGGCAACGCACACCCATCCGCTGGAAATAACTGTCCAATTCCTCGGCCATCCGCTTGGTCAGCGTCGTCACGAGCACCCGTTCATCGCGTTCCGCCCGCACGCGCACCTCTTCCAGCAAATCATCCACCTGGTTGTCGGTGGGCCTGATTTCGATGGGCGGATCGAGCAACCCCGTCGGACGCACCACCTGTTCGACGATCAGGCCTTCGGATTTTTCCAATTCGTAATCGGCCGGCGTGGCACTGACAAACACGCGCTGCCCCGTCAGTTCCTCAAATTCTTCGAATTTCAACGGACGGTTGTCCGCGGCGGCCGGCAAACGGAAACCATAGTCAATCAGCACGGACTTGCGGCTGTGGTCGCCTCCGTACATCGCCCGGATTTGGGGAATCGTCACGTGCGACTCGTCGATGAAAGTAATGAAATCGTCCGGAAAATAGTCCAACAGGCAGAACGGTCGCGTGCCGGCGCTGCGGCCGTCAAAGTAGCGGGAATAGTTCTCAATGCCGGAGCAATAGCCCATTTCCTTGATCATTTCCAAATCATATTCCACCCGCTGTTTGAGGCGCTTGGCTTCAAGAAACTTTCCGATTTCCTCCAGATATTGGCACCGGTCGAGCAGGTCGCTCTGAATCTGGCTGACGGCCAGGGCGCTTCTTTCCTTGGTCGTCACGAAGTTGTTGGCGGGATAGATGTTGACCTCCTTGATTTCTTCCAAACGGGCGCCCGTCGCGGGGTCGATGACGAAAATCGCATCAATTTCATTCCCGAAAAACTCCACGCGCACCGCGTTCTGACCATAGCCCATACAGACATCCGTACTTTCTCCGTTGACCCGGAAACAGCCCATCTTGAACTCGCCTTCCGTGCGGTTGTAGAGGGCGTCCACCAAGGCGTACATCAGCGAAGTCTGGGTGATGCGCTGGCCTCTTTGAAGATGAATGGTCTGGTTGTGAAAATCCTCCGGGTTGCCGACGCCATACAGGCACGAAACACTGGAAATCACAATTACGTCGCGCCGGCCGCTCAACAGGGAAGAGGCCGTAGAAAGCCGCAGGCGCTCGATTTCCTCGTTGATAGACAAGTCCTTTTCAATATAGGTGTCGGTGGTCGGCAGGTAGGCTTCGGGCTGGTAATAGTCGTAGTACGACACGAAATATTCCACCGCGTTCTTGGGGAAAAAGGCTTTGAATTCGCCATACAACTGGGCAGCCAGCGTCTTGTTGTGACTCAGCACCAAGGCCGGCCGTTGCAGGCGCTCGATGACATTGGCCATCGTAAACGTCTTGCCCGAGCCCGTCACGCCCAACAGCGTCACATTCTCCACACCGCCCGACAAAGCCTTGCAGATGCCGTCAATCGCCGAGGGCTGATCCCCCGCTGGCGCATACGTCGATACCAACTGAAAATTCATCCTAAACCTCCCGTCCGCAAAGGTAACATTTTCTCCCTACTTTTTTGCGCGTTTTCTCCCTACCTCTTTTTCATCATTCTCACATAGGCCGCACCCATTTTTTGTTAGTAAACCAGCGGAATATTGTATTTTTTGCCACTTTCCGCTGATTTACTCGCGAAAATTACTAAATCTGCGGTCTCAAATTAAGTCCGCCAATCGTCCTCATTTAGACTTCTTTAGCGACAATTGTTCTTTCTGTTCAACCAATTCAGCAATGGATGCATTATAATTTTCTTCCCCCAAAGTCTTTCTAATGGATGAGATTGTTTTGAGTTGAACACATGAACAGAAAAGATTAGGAAACTTTTCCTGAATAACATCCATCACTTTCTTTGTGTCAGAAAAAGAATTCTTCAAGGTCGTCTGTATTTCGTACCCCTTATAATAAACACCATTTTCTATGGCTTGATAGTTTGCGTAATCCTTGACATGCTTGAACCACTCTTCCATCTGTTCAATCAAATCCAAATAATCGGGCATCTTTTCATCCGGAATTTCCGAAGGGTTGATGGACGTTATTGAAATCGGACTCAGGCTATACTCATCCAGGCTCCTTTGCTTCTTGCGATTCGGGAGCCTGTCAACGCCAAGAAGTCTCTTAATTTGAAGAGATACGCCATTTTTTGTGCGTCCTAGCATTTCGGAAATCTCCTCAATAGATTTCTCTTGATCCCGATACAAATCAACCACTTTCTCGTTTTCCTCTGCGGTCCATGGAGAATAAGCGTTTGGATATTTATTCTTTGCGGACTGAATAAATTTTGATATTGCCTTACGGGACATCACCTTACTGATTTTCCAGGCCTCAGAAATATCCTCAATATGTCGATTAACATCATCAACCAGCACCCATCCATTTAAGATAAGTCTGTTGAACCCCATATATTCGCCATTCACAGATGCATAAAATGGCGTATAGTTGCCCGGTTTTGCCTCGACCTTTACTTTATCCCTAACAAAGAACATCACTTCGGGTATTCTCGCATCAAAGTCTGCTTCAATATTCTCAACCGTATTATCCGATTGATCGGCAGAAACAAGTCCCTCTTCAATTAAAGTCTCTTGTGGCTCTTCCTGTACAATACGAGCATTACAAATAAGATGTGAAAGTTCCTTGATCCGCCTGTCTACATTTTCGACAGGGAACATAATCATCTGCAACTCGTCCGCAGAGATACGTTCATCGCGCTCCTTTTTTTCCCTCTCAATTTCTGAAAGTAACTCAGACTTCCTTCTCCGAAGAACGTCAAGTTCTTTTTTTGCATCTGCCAACTCTTCTCGAGTAACACATAAGGAAACCGGCATCATCGCAAGTTCATAAGAACGATTGCGAGAATACATCCAACCATCTCTATCTAGATACATATTGCGCTGGGTTTATTATTATTTAAAATCAATTACAAGTCAAATACAAAGTTACACTTTTCTCAATTAGAAACAATGAGATTAGCAGAATTTTATGGAAATACCTGCGTATAGGCAGCCTCCCCATATTGCGAAGAGCTCCATTTTCAAGAACAGCGCGCGACAAAATCGCATTTATTACATCAAAATCTCGACATAAGTTCTTGTCAAGTGAAGTGGTGTTTTGTGAAAAAATTTTCTCATATAAGGCAAAAATTGTAAATTTGTTGACATTAAATTTTATGAGATATGTTTGATATCCTTGACACTTACAAAAGACGTCTTGAGAAGACTCAGGCTACGGATATTGTTTCCTTTGACGGCCAAAGATTCTCCTATTTGGAACAAGCGGCCATCCTGACACATTATCTCCAATTGAAAGGCGACAAAGAGTTTTCAAAGCCATATAGCACTTTGGGAAACATAATTATTTCAGAATGGTCTCAGGCTCTTCAAGAGAACGCCAATAAATGTCAAGATGGAGTATTAAAAGAGCCTGGTGTTTCGTATGGTCCTTCTCTGTTCGACGAGATAGACGCGGTCCCGTTCCAACATGCAAAGAAGCCCAAGTTTACATTTATTGACTTGTTCGCAGGAATCGGCGGATTCCGCATTGCCTTGCAGAACCTGGGTGGAGAATGTGTCTTTTCTTCAGAATGGGACGAACAGGCACAGCGTACCTATTATGCAAATTACGGAGAAGTCCCGTTTGGAGACATCACAAAAGATTCAACTAAAAATTTCATTCCGGAAGGATTTGATGTTCTATGCGCGGGTTTCCCCTGTCAGGCTTTTTCCCTTGCGGGAAAACGGCTCGGATTTGCGGAAACACGCGGAACGCTATTTTTTGATGTTGCTGAAATCCTTCGCAGAAGGCAGCCTAAAGCCATCTTCCTTGAGAACGTGAAGGGATTGGCAATTCACGATGGTGGAAAAACACTAAAAGTCATCTTGAATACGCTGAACGAGGTCGGTTATGTCGTTCCCGATCCTCAAATTGTCAACGCTATGTATTTCGGAGTACCTCAGCATCGCGAACGCATCTACATCGTTGGATTCAGGAAAGACCTGGGAATATCAAAGGAGGATTTTGTTTACCCCGAGCAAAAGGAAGTTTCCAAGCATTGGATTGATGTCCGCGAGGAAAATCCCGTCCCGGCCAAGTATTACCTTTCAACCCAATATATGACCACCTTGGAGAATCACAAGGCTCGTCACGCCGCAAAGGGTAATGGATTCGGTTATGAAATTATAGCGGATGACGGCGTAGCGAACGCCATTGTTGTTGGAGGAATGGGCCGCGAAAGGAATCTTGTCATTGACAAAAGACAGAAGGATTTAACTCCCACCACCAAAATCAAAGGAACGGTTAATACTGAAGGGGTTAGGCGTATGACTCCAAGAGAGTGGGCGAGACTTCAGGGCTACCCTGACAACTTTAGGATTGTCGTTGCAGACGCGTCCGCCTATAAGCAGTTCGGCAACAGCGTTGCGGTACCGGCTATCCAAGCAACTGCAGAACAGATTCTTTCCGTCCTAAAGAAGCATAAATCATTATAATCAAAGAATATGATTTCAGGCAACAAAGGCGAATGGAGCGAAATTTATACGCTCTTTAAACTACTGGGGGACGGTGTCGTTTATGCGGGTGATGCCGATATGAATAAGATATCGACCCTTTTCTATCCCATTATCAGCGTAATTCGTCAAGAAGAGAAAAAGATGAAGTACGATCCCGAGACTCAATCCAAGGTCGTAATGGTCTACGCTGACAACAAAGAAGTTATGCGCGTTCCCATGGCGGACTTTGCAAAAAAAGCAGCCGAGCTGCTCGACAAGATAAAGAGTGCTAAAGGATGTGCATTTCCACTGTCATCCATAGAAGCATTTATGAACAGCGTGATGTGTTACACGCTGAAGGCTAAATCCTCTGACAAGACAGACATAAAACTCATTGTACACGATTTAAGAACAGGAACAAGGCCGGCTCTTGGTTTCAGCATTAAATCGCAGCTTGGATCTAACGCCACCCTTCTTAATCCGAGTGACGCCACCCTGTTTACATATAAAATCGTAGGTGAAAAACCTATCACCGATGAGGATATTCAGCGCATTAATGCCATCGAATCAGAAGGCGATCGATTAAAAGAATTGATGCTGACTGGTTATAAGATTGACTATCATTCCACAGAGCATAAAACCTTCGAAAATAATCTTATGGTTGTTGATAGTTTTATGCCTCAGATTATTGCACAGGCTCTGGCGAATCACTATACCTTCGGCATCAATGGAATCAATGAATCCATCAGGGTTATTGCAGGCGCCAACCCTGTCGGATATAATGTCAAGGATGTTGAGAACTTCTACAAAATCAAATTCAAGAATCTCCTTGTAAACACCGCGCTAGGAATGACACCGGCAAAAGAGTGGGATGGAAAATATGAAGCAAACGGCGGTTATTTGGTGGTCAAGAAAGACGGAGACATTGTCTGTTATCACTTCTATGACCGAAATCAACTAGAAGATTATCTTGTAAAGAATACCTATTTTGAAAATCCAAGCCGTTCTCGCTACCATTACGGTTCTATTTATAGGGGCAAGGACGGGGAGGCTTATCTTAAACTTTGTTTACAGATCCGCTTCAAGTAACAACGATGGCGGACATTCTCACGAAGGAACAACGGCACAGGTGTATGGCCCGAATAAGGTCGAAAGACACCAAACCCGAGATACTGCTTAG
>CAMJRT010000014.1 GCA_946408295.1 uncultured Bacteroidales bacterium | reverse complement strand
CGCAGGTAGGTCTCGCGGTCCATTCCGTCCCGGATAATCTCATAGCGGAGCAGGGGCAGGTGGCGGCGGGAGGTGTCGCTCTCCGACCAGACGCCCCGGTGCAGGCGGACTTCCCACCCCAACATACTTTGGAGCAAATCCCGCACAAAGAAGATGTTGCCGCGCTTGTCTTTGAGGTAGGGGAGCATCAGGGCCAGTTCCTGGACCATCGGGTCCTTCAACTCGGTCCATTCGATGCTGAACCATTGCTTCAACACAAAAAGTTCTTTCTCGACGAGCGCCTCGCTGATTTGCCGTTCGATATGCAAGCTCTGCCGGAAGACGAAACTGTCCATCGGCAGAAACTGCTCGCGCAACAGTTCGACCCTTTCGTTGATTTTGCGGTAGTTGTCGGGGAAGGAGCCTTCGCGGAGCTCGCCTTCTTCCGAAATCAGGCCGGCGGGGAGTAATTTGAGAAAACCGTCACGGGCCAGGGAAACTTCCTGCGAAGCGGCGTCGACGCTCATCGCATCGTTGCTGTAATTGCGGTAGAAGGTCCCTTTGAAACGCACTCTCCACTCATCCATCAAGTCGGGATACAGCTGGTTCAGCAGCATCTCGGCACTGATTTCAGAGAGGTTTGCGTAACTCATAACAATAGTCCTTTTTCTTTCCGCGAAAACGCAGGAAATCACATTGCGGTATTCCGAGCGAAGATAGTGAAAGTTTTTGATATGGGAAAATTTTTGAGACCTCTTTCCACTCATTTTGGTAAAACCGGGCGCTCTCAGCCCCTTGCAGGGCGGGATGGGCCTCCAGAAACGCTTCGACTTTCCGCCCCGGGCGCATCACCTCGCAACGGGTTCCGTCGCGTCGGTCTTCCACCACATCGACAAAGCAGTCGTCACGCAGCAGCAAAGTCATTTCGTCCTCTCCGCTTACACGACGGGCGAGCGCCAGCAACTGTTCTACGCTCGTCTGTTCCACATCCACCGGCAGCGTGCCGTCGGGCATCCATCTTTCGTGGCAGGGGCAATCCTCGTCCCAGGCTTGGAAGGAGGCCGTCCGCCCGGACAACTGTTCGCCTTCGTAGTGGAAAATGGCGCCGCAAAGCGAGCGTACGCGCCCTTCCGCAAGGGCTTCGGGGCAGAGCAGCTTGAGGGCTTCCTGCACCTGTACGGCGGCGATGATGGAGGCGGAAAGAACGCTGGTGGCCGCCTTGCCCGCCGCCAGGTTGCGGCGCACGATGCCCGGGCAGGGGAGACGCAGGCGGAGTTCCTTCAGTCCCTCCGTCCCGAGGTTGCAGGCATAGCAGTTCTCGCCCGGACGGAAGACGCGGGCCGTGCCTTCCAGTTGGCCGATGCCGCCGTCCACCCAGGGAACCCCCGTCCGCATACAGTTGCGGTTGATGCCGTAGCGGGCCCAACGGCTGTCCACGCAGCCGATGACCACATCCTGCCGGGCGAAAATGCCCAGTCCCAGATCATAAACCGCATCTCCGTAATGACGCTCGATCTGCAACGCCGGATTTAACCGCAGCAAAGCGTCGGCGGCGGCATCCACCTTGAAACGTCGCCGGGCGGCATCCTCCGCCGAAAAAAGTACGCTCTTGCAGAGATTGTCCGGCTCGACCCGGTCGAAATCGACCAGTGTGAGATGGCGTATTCCCAGCAATGCGAGATTCTTGAGCACTTCGTTGCCCAACGCGCCGCAGCCGATGACCATCATACGGGCATCGGCTGCGCGAGTGGAGGGTATGAAGGAAAACAAGTTCAATTTATAAAAGAGGCCCCAGATTACCCCAATCCTCATCGTTGTTCTCCTCGACGTGCTGGTCTTGGGCGTTGTCCTGAGGAGGGTCGGCCGGCGCCTGAACAGGGACACCGCAGATTTCCTTGAGCTGCTTGAGCACCTGACTGTATCCGGTATTGTCGTGCCGGACCAGCGTTCCTTCTTCAATCTGGATGGTATTTCCGTCTTCCTGATCGGAAATCAGAATGCGTCCCATCGAGTTGTCGGCTTTGTAGAAGTTGCGTTCTGAAGCCTTGACGAAGGGGATTTTTCCGAGTATTTGCACCAACGAGCCGTTCGGATCCTGTTTCGTGGCATCTTTGTTGTCTGCCTCTTCGCTGCGGATGACGGCCGCGATAAGATTGTTCCAATCGGCGGGCTGAATATCGTTTCCTTGCTTGGCGTTGTTCCTGACCGGAGTGGGGTTGAAATCTTGTGTCGCGTCCGCGAATTTGATGGCGGCATCCTGCATACAGGCTTCAATCAGTTTGACGATGAACAATCGTTTGTATTTCGTCTTGAACGTGTTAATCTCCGCTTCCGTGAGAGCCGCTTCATTCTCAAATTTTTCGTTCGTGTCTTTCTTGAGAATTTTGAAAGCGTCGTTGTTAGGAATCGCTTTGAAAACGCTGTCCATCTTGTCCAGCAGGCAGTACTCGCTGGTCAGGCCCCCCAGTATGGACGGCTTGAACTCATCCCGCTTGTCGAAAGTGTTGATGAGTTTGATGAACTCGTTCATCTTGTCCCGTAACGCTTTGCGACGCCTGGTCGAGATATGGGCCCGTGCCGCCTCAGGAATGGCATTCGTGATGTCATCCAAACTGTATTCCCGTACATTGTCTGCGTGCCCGCGCTGGATAATAGCGTCGCTGCTGATGACAAAATTGTCAATCAAGACAATGTCATCCATCACATCGACTCTCTTTTCGTGGATGTTGTTGAACTTCGCCCGGTATGTATCAACGACGGCGTCGATGTACCCGTCCAGCCTTTCGATGGAGCTTGTCAGTTTGCGCAGGGTGATTTCTCGTTTGCCGAAAGCTCCCTCGCTCGGACGTTTGTAGGCGGAGGATGGAATGTGCGCGGCGCCTTTGCCGGCTTCCAACTTGACAAAGCGATGCGACTTGAGCGTCAGGGTGCCCTCGATGGGCTTGACAAATGTCTCGAAGATGGTTCTCAGCAGCGAGAGGTCCAGCGCTTTTTTCAGAATGTTGTCGTAGAAAATGGATTTGAGCACTTCCTTGCCCAAATCTCCTGCGCTCATATTTCCTCTGGCCAGAGCGTTGATGGATTTGTTCTTGATGTTCTGTCCGGAGGTGAGGGTAAGGTTGTTGTTGGCTACGATTTCCACATTTTTGCCGACAATCTTCACATCTCCGTTGGGGGCGCTGATGGTGATGCCCGTGTACGCATCAATCGTGACATCTCCGAAAGGGGAGGCGATAGCGACCTGCCGCTTGGCGGAGTCCAGGCATACGTTGTATATGCCGTATGCATCGGTGAATTGCATCGCCCCCAACAGTTTCTTCGCTCCGTTGTCTTCGCCGACGGGGCAACTGACGAGGGCCGGGGCGAATGAACGGGCAAAACCGATAGCGGGTATGAGACCGCCGACGAACGCCATAATATCCGAATAATCGGTCGTTTTGATAACATGCCCGTGGGGGGTTCGGAACACCCAGTCGTACAAGTGTTTGCCATAGGCGGGCGTGTTCGCGCTGTTATAAACAGAGCCAATCACTACCGGCCTTTCCATATTGCCTCCGGCAAACTGCAAGACGACTTCGTCCCCTTTCTGAGGGGTGTAGAAGACACCGGCCCCGTCTTTGCTGGCGTAAGGTGTCGCCATGCGCACCCAGGGAGAACCCTCGCTGTTGGAAGCTTCCCAGGAGAAGCGGATGCGCACCCGGTTGAGGCGGAGCGGGTCGTCGGCATCGACGATGTAGCCGTATTGCTGTTCGCCCCGGGGTACATAGTCCTGCTTGCGGGCGAGGGGAATCATCGCCTTTTTGTCTTTATCAATGGGAACGGCTCGTGCGGTCATCAACTCGGTGCGGGTATCACCCACTGTTTCATCTGTTCCGCAGACTTCCGTAATCATATACAAATTATCTCCCGACATTGCGGGGATTTTGAGTATGCTGCCCACTTGAAGCGCTTGCAGTTTTCCTCCCAGGTCCAAGTCAAGAATCTTGCTGTCCAATTCAAGCTGCAAGTTTCTCACGTTCTTATACAAGTCCAGATTGACGTTATTCTTGAAATTCGCTTCCAACTGCTTGAAACTGGGGTTGGTGCTGAACGGAGTGACGGTTGTTGCGCTGTCTTTTGCATCGTTGTAACGGTCCAGTTTCGCATCGGCGATATTCTGGAAATAGGTTTTGTTTTGCTTCTTGTTGGTCTTGTCGGCAAACTGGGCGTAAGTGGCCTCCGATTTGGCGATATTGAAACCGAAATCGATGAGACCTTTGTATAAGGAATCGCTGGAAAGCAGTTGGGCGACAAGGGTTGAAAAACGGCTCTTCTCGGTGTCCCGCCAGCCTGAAGCACTGTCGAATTGGTCTTTCGTCAACGGATAGAGGTATTCATCGGCGGACATTTCCATATTGTAGTTCCAGCTTCCGGTTGCCGCATCCGTCCCTATCGGGTTTCGGCTGACGGAAGTGATGGCGTCTGTCGTTTCTTCTTTACACCGGCTTCGGAAAGAGGCGCTCTGGAACTGATCGGCCGTCAAGGTCGTATCACCCAAACTTCCCCGCTTGGCTTTCCATCCCAGATAGAGCTGGCCATCCTCGAAATACAACCATTCGCCGCAACGGTTGGCGGTGCGGGCAATCAGTTCATAGAAGCTTTCGTTGTATTGGACCAGATAGGGCTGGATGAGTTCCTCCGGAACGGGATTCCCTTTCTCATCCTTTTTTTGTGAATTTTCGTAGGAGAGGAAGGTCTGGTACTTGTGCATCACCGTCAACTTCGAGCCGAGACCGAAAGAAGTGACGGCCGCATCGATCAGTTCGCCCAGCTTCACGCCCGTATAGGTCTTGCTGTACCTCCTGCGCGTGAAATAATAATCAGGACTGTAGATGTCCAAAATCACACTCATCGCCGTAGAGCCTCCGCCGGTGCGATAGGTGGGGCGGGTGTCCATAATGATATAGTTCGTTCCGAGAGTTCCAACTTCTTTCACAAATTTGATGGTGTGTCCGCCCGGGCCGGACATTTCGATGCTGACGATTTTGAGCGAGAGGCTTTTAAAATCTTCGAAGTACTTCACCGTCTTGTCGACCGTCGGCAACGACTGGGTGTTTTCGAGCATCGCTATCTTGATATCCGCCGTGACGTGGCAAGGTTCGTATACCCTTTTCGTGAAATCCAATGAGTTGAGGCTCAATGAATATTTCTTGCTGTCCATCGTGATGTCCGAAACCACCTTTCCGGGGTAAAGCTGCACGCTGCTGCCGGAGCTGGGAATCAGTTCAAGACAGTAAACATTTTTAATCTCCGCCATAACTAACTCATTTTCATATTGAACTTCGTGTCTTCGCCCTGAGCCTGCTCTTGTTCGCTTTGCTGGCTCTTTTGTTGCGCATTGCCTTCCTGCCACGCGGCGTAGGCATCGTCGATTTCTTTTTCTTTGCTTTCCCGGTATTGCTTGACCAGGTCGTTGTGCCAGTCGCAGATTTCCTGGGCGGCGTCTTTCGCCTGTTTCTGGTCATCCGCGCTCGCGCCGGTCAGCGTGAGAGCGATGCGCCCGTTGTAGAGCTGGCTGTTGGCGTCCATCTGGGATTTGCAGTTGTCGGCGAGCGTACCGACGGCGTCTTTCAACTGTTGGTGACGGTCCTTGTCCACCGGGGGGATTTCCGCGATAATCTGTTCGTCGTTTTCTTCGGGTGCCTCTTCCACTTTCTGATGGGAGAGCTTGAATTCGGGATGGGCTTTCAGAATCCCTTGCTCCAGCATCGGGAGCAGTTTCTTGTCCTTGGGGTAGAAGAAATAATGGGTGTCATCCTCGATGCCGGCCGCCGCGGCGTCTTCCAGATGGACCGTGCGCCCACCCATCTCCACTTCGATGGAAAGCAGGGCGACGGCATCGGTCTTGACGCAGAGGTTGCTCAGGTAATAACTGAACTGAAGGGCGTAGGCGGTCATTTTGCCCCGCATCTCTTCCAATAGTAAGGTGGTGTTCTCTCTCATAATTTATTCTTTTATTTTCCGGTCGCCATCGCGCCGTTGCCGGGGAAGTTGATGGAAATGTTTCCGCCCCAGGCGCAGATACATTTGCAGTTGTCCAGAAGGGCCGGCATCATACATACTTTTTCCTGACCGCCCGGGGCCCAGGGAGCCGTGATGACGGGGATGCAGGGCATCGGCGTGAGCACGCCGCAGGCCGCCGCCGTGGCCGCCGCCACCTGGGGATTGGACATCGACTGACACATCCCGAACGGTTTGATGTTGACCATCGGCGCAAAGTCCATAATGTTGGCCATCGGCATATTCTGGACCATCGGCCGGGGTGGCAGCACGGTCAGCGGGGAGGGTGCCATCCCAAAAGAACATTGGAGCAGGGCTCCGTTGGTGACAAACTTTCCCATCGTTATTTCGCTTTAGGCGCGTCTTCCGCTTTGAGTTTCTGACTGAGGCTGGCCGTGGACGGGGCGCCGGGAACGGCGATGCCGTCGCTGATGTTGGTCGATTTGAAGGAGGTTTTGGCTTCGAGGTTGTCGACGGTGGCCTTCGGAGCCGTGACATCGGCCTTGAACGCCGCTTTTCCGTTGACTGTCGTTTCGCCGAAGACATTCGTCTTGCTGCCGCCTACGCTGACATTGCCGCCGTCGAGCTGGACGGTCGCTTTTTCCTGTTGAATCTCGGCCGTGGTCTTGGCGAACACGCCCACTTTCTCGGAAGAAAGTTGCACTTGTTTGCTCTTGTTCTTGTCGTCCTTGGCGCCTGCGTACATCTTCTCGGAGACGAGGAGCATCGTACTGCCCGCCGCCAGCTGTTTGTCGTCCTTGCTGTCTTTGTCGATATCCATCGACTTGAGTTCGACGGCTTTCGCATTGAGGGTGGCGTGTCCGACCGCCTTGCCTTCCTTGTCCGTTGCGCGGAAATCGAGGGCCTGCGTGCGGATGGTGATTCCGCTCTTGTCGGTGAGGGCTTTCTCTTCGGGCTTCCCGTCCTTGATGTCGTAGTCTACCGACTCGATGTCGAGGGTCTTGGTGGTAATCTTGATGTCGCCTACGGCCGGGGATTCGCCGTTTTTCTCGTCCTTCATCTTGGTGCTGGCGGTGCTCAGATTGATGGTCTGCGTGTTGATGCTGACATCGCTCTTGTCAATCAGCGAACCGTCCGGGGTTGTGGAATGTACCTTGACGTGCGGACTGAGTATGTCGATGCCGGCCGTCTCATTGTCGCGGATGTTGCCGTCACCGTCCACGACGCTCAGGTTGATGTTCTCGCTGAGAAGGTTCAGGCCTACACCCGTGGATTCTTTCTTGTAATCGTTCTTGGCGTTGTCCACCGCTTTCTTGCTTTCGTCCATCGCTTTGATGCGCCGGTTTACTTCGGCCAGTTCGGCTACGCAGCGGGTATAGTCCTTGACGGCCTGGTAGAAGGCGGGGGAGAGCACATCGATTTCGCGGCCCACATCCAGCAAATCCAGCACATTGGAACGGGTGTCCACGATGTTTTTGTTGAGTTTCTCGCTCTTTTTCATCGTGTCCTCCATCTGCTTGAAAAGATCATCCATCACTTTCTTGCGGTCGGAAACGGCTTTCTTCAAATCGCCCTGTTTCTGTTTCAGCGCTTTGCTGCCGGAATCAATTTTCTTAGCCAGCGTTTCACTGCCTTTGTTGGCTTGGATGTCCACATCGCTGTCGCTGATTAGATGAATACCGGAGAAACCGCCGGGGAACCCTTCGATAAACGCATCGGCGGCATTTTCGCTGCCGAGTGCGATGTTGCGGGCCTTGGTGGACACCGAAGACGAGGGGTGAACCACCGCATCCAATCCGTCCGGACCGGGGTCGACCGCCAGTTGGCGGATGTGGGTGGCGCGCTGGTTGATGGCGCCGCTTTCGCCGGAGGCGTCCATATTGAGCTGGACACCGCGC
The DNA here is from genome assembly GCA_946408295.1 of uncultured Bacteroidales bacterium. The sequence goes on along the minus strand of CAMJRT010000014.1, from coordinate 5,523 downwards.
AGGACGATGGTGCCGCCATTGCCGATAAGCTGACCGCTCTTGTCCACATTCCCGATGACGATTTCGGGAGCGGAGATGACAATGCGTTCGGGATGGCGGATATACTGACCTTTTTCCAGTTTGTCAAAGAAATCCCGCTTCATCGCCCGGATGTTTTCTTTTTCCTTGCGAATCTCGGCGAGGTCTTTTTCCACGCAGTCCTGGAATTTGTCCAACGCGTCTTTCCAATCTTTGAAGAGGTAGTCCATACTTATTTCTTTTTCATCTTGATTTCAATATCAGGCATTTCTCCGCTTTTGACGGAGACCATCCGCGTCTTTTCACGCCAACCATCCTTGCGGAGGGTGATGCGGTACTTGACGGCTGGCTTGAGGCCTTTGACGACGCAGGGTGTCTGTCCGTATTCGATGCCGTTGACCAGCACCGTCGCTCCGGCCACATTGGAGTGAAGGTTGATCATACCCCATTGGTTCTCTCCGTCTCCGGCGTCGCTTTCTGCATCCAGGACGGCTCCGGACAGACCGGCTTCCGCATTGCGGAGGGCTTGGGCTTCGGCGCGGGATTGCGGCGTAGGGGTGTAATCGGAAATGACCAATTTGCTTTTGCTGCCGCTTTCCACGACGTAGGGTGCGTCATAATATTTCGTACTGTCCCGAAGAATCACGATGTCGTGCGAGCCTTCTTCATATTTGCTCACGGGGGTGATTCCTTTCCCACAAAAGCGCCCGTCTATGAAAATCAGTCCGTTTCTCAGCGGAGTGACGACGCTCAGGAAGCCGAACGCGGGTTGCAGCCGGATATCCAGCTCCACTTTCAGCGAGTCCGTGAGGGTAAATTTCGATTCGTAACGATGGTAGAAGGGGGATTCGACGATGAAGTTGTGCTCGCCCAGCGGCAGAAAGGCTTGCAGGATTCCGCCCCGTATCATCCGTACATCCGTCGAGTCGAGGGTGACGATGGCGTTGGCCGGATCGATGCGCAGCAGCGCCCATTGTTTTTCGTTGGCGCCGGAGGCATACTTCTCGATGGCCAGTCCCTGGGCCTGCAGCCCGAGGACGCCCAATGTAAGCGTCATCAGTATGAGCGCGAACTTTTTCATTCGTCCGTGTGGATAATGTCTAAGGTCTTGCTGCTGTCTTTTCCGTGGAACACCATCTTTGTGAGTTGGATGTCGATGTGGATGCTCATCGGGGCGTTCGCTTTATCTTGGCTGACCAAGGTGCTGAAATGTTCCTGCACATCCACGATGTAGCCGAAGACCGTCATCGCATTTTCATAGTCCTTCAATTTGCCGTCGTTGCCGAACTCCGCATTGAACAGGATGGTGAACGGAGAGGGGGAGCGGCTGATGAGACCGTCGTAAAAACGTTTGTTTTCAGACAGTTCGTGCAGACGGACCGTCATACTCATCATCGATGAACCGGTCACGCCGCCGACGATGCCTTCGTCGTTCTTGCCCCGGTTGCAGCAATAGTGGAAGTCTTGGATGGTCAGGCAGTCCTGTTGCGAAAATTGGAAACTTCCGCTGCTCAAATCCTCCATCACGAGGATGGCTTTGAGGTTGGTTGAAAAACGGTCGGCCATATCAATATAATCTATCAAACCGGTTGTCGTCAATTTGGACGGATTCGGCGAGGAATTCCATCTTCAAGAGCCGGCGTTTCCCGTTGGAAATGTCGTAATTCTCCTCAATCAGATAGCACCGTGCATCTTCAAAACGAATCTCGCGTTTGGTATCGTTGCCTTTGCTGCCCGCCTGATCGGAAACATCGAAGACGATGCGTCCGCTGAGGTTGGAGTTGTCAATATACCATTCAATCAACTCGAGGTCCTCTTTACCGGGAGCGACGACCATAATCATCACTTGCTCGCATTTGGGATCCGAGTCGGGGCTGTAAAAGTCGTGGTGCCGGGAGAAGTGGCAGTCACATTTCACGACCGGATATTCGCTGGAATACACGCCTGCATCGTTGTCGCCGAACTGCAGGACTGCGGACATTGCCATAACAATTCTTTTATTAATATTCCCGATTCAAACTCGTTTTTCATAGAAAAGGGAGCCTGAACCGGGAATAACGGATTACTTGAAACTATTTCCAGGGATTGTCGAAGGATACAGGTCCGTTCTTGAGGGTCTGGCACACGATTTCGATTTCTTCGTAGTGCTCTTCTCCGTCTTCCCATTTCTCGATGTAGTGGACGCAGTAGCAACCTTTGCCTTCAATTTCTTTCATCGTGGAGCCGTCCACCGTGTTGTAGAAGGTGATCTTCATATCACGCGGGTCGTTGGCCGCGAGCATCCACTGGAGGAGCTGGTTGTTGCCGTCGTTCATCGCTTTCACGCGGACTTTGACTTTGCCGCCACGGGGAATGCCGGCGATCTGTCCTTCACGGTCGGTGGCCTGGTTGAAAGCGTAGTCGACCAAAATCACTTCTCTTGCTTCAAAATCTTTGACTGCAAGTTGTACGGGGGTTGTATTGTCTGCCATAATCTTTACTTTTTTAATCGGTTCAACATATTGCTCTTAGGGGAGAAATCCTTATGCCCAATCGTTCTCGTAAACGACCGAGCCGAACTCGATTTTCTTGCAGGAAATGACAATCTCCTCGAAGTGACCCATCTTGTCTTCCCACTTCTCCTCGAAGTCCACGCAGTAACCGTTGGTGAACTTGATGGATTTCATACTCTTGCCGGTCTTGGTCTCCAGGAAGGAGATTTCGCCGTTCTTGGGAAGGTTGCGCTCCACCATCCAGGCGAGCAAATCGGGGGTGCCGTCATTCAGCGCTTTGACACGGACGGTGATTTTACCTCCACGGGGGATGCCGGCCATCTGGCCTTCCACGTCGGTGGCTTGCTCAAAGGAATAAGTGACCATCAGGACTTCTCTTTCTTTGTAGCCATCAATTTTCATTGAAACAGGTGTCTTTGCCATAGTAGTAGAATTTAAGAAGTTTGTTTATTAGACCATTGGCAAAACTTATGCCATCTCTGCACCTTTTTCTTTCTTATCGGCAGAAACTTTGATGATAAAGTTCTTGGCGGAGTAGAAAGGCGTGAGGCTGATGTCGCAGGTGATGCGTTTGGTGACGGGATCTTGCGTGGGCTCCTTGATCTCGTAGTTCTGGAACAGGTTGCCGTAGCCCTTGTAATCGTTCAGGAAGGCCTGGATCTTCGCTTTCAGGTTCTTCGGTGAATTGTAGGGATCCCAGTTTTCCAGCGCGACTTCGTGAACGAAGTTCATCAGCACTTTCTTCACCCAGTCGAACACGCGGACGATGGGGTATTCCTTCATCGCGGTGAGGTCGCCGTTGTAGAGGGTGGTGTTGTTGAACGCCATCACGCGGCCTTCCGAATAGACCATAGGGATGACCTGGTTGTCCATCAGGGCGGCGATTTCGGATTTAAGAAGGTCGAGTTTGACGCCCTTCACGCCGTCGAGGGTACCATATTTCTTACCGCCGGCACCCTGGGCCATATTGGCGCTCTCGTCATAGAGCTTGCCGGCCAAGGCGCCCGAAGGGGTGACATAGAATGCGGCGTTCTCTTTCTCGTCCTCGGAGAGTTTCTCGCTCTCGCGGCCGACGATCCAGTTGGCGGTCATAATCACGTTCATCAGCTCGGCGTCGGAGTCCTTGTAGCCTTCGGTGTTGGCATAGAGGTCGTCGAAAGAGAATTCATCGGCGTGGTCGGTGATGAGCATCACTTTATATTTGTAGGCTATTTTCGCCCATTGCAGCAGGGTCGGTTTGTCCTGGAACACGTTGCCGGGAACGACGACAAGGCTGTAGCAGTCTTTCAGGCTGAGGCGGTCGAAGCCGTTGCGGAGCAGGTTCTCCACTTCACCGCTGAAACCGGAGTCGGCATCGGCGATATCGTCTTTGTAGACATTGACGACGCGGAGGTTCTTGACCTTGTCGGTGCCGCAGGTCTTGAAGAAGTTGTCCAGGTTGCGGTAGGCCAGCTCCAACTGACGGGTGGCGAAGAGCGCATCGGTCACACCCTGGGCGAGGACCTTCTGGTAGGTCTCCTGTTTGGCCTTGCAGGCGTCCACCATCTCGGAGGCGGTGCCGTGGTTCTCGTCCAACAGTTCAATCCAGCCTTTGAGGTCTTCGATGAGGTTCTCCCGTTTGTCTTTGAAACGTTTGTCCGTCAGGAAAACGTTCTTGGCCGCTTTGTGGGCGGGGTTCATATTGTCCGCATCGGGAAGGAAACCCCGGACGGCGTTGAAGCCGCCGAAAGCGGAAAGAAGCTGCGAAACGTCTTTTTTCTGTTCCTGTGCGCCGCCTTGAGCCTGCTCAACCGCGGTGCTTTTTTGCATTTGAGTATCTGCCATGGTTGTAATTATTTAGCGGATTCCAATTCATCAAGCATAGCTTGAAGCATTTCTTTGAGTTCTTCGCGGGAGCCGGCGTCTTTGAGAATGTCGCGCAGTTTGCGGCTTTGCTCGATGCTCTTCTGAATCTTGGCGCTGGTGTCGATTTTCTTCTTGACACCGCCGAGGAAGGCACTGTTCTCGACCAGCTTCCCTTTGCCACCCTGGGCCTCGAAGTCACGGATTTCACTGAAATGAAGGGTCTCGTTGACCGATTCTCCGTTTTCGTCGGTGAAATCGACCTCGACCTTGGGCTGGAAATGACGGAACGCGTCGTCGATGTTCTGGATGTCCTCGACCAGTTCCGGGTTGCCGGGCTCGGCGTCGGAGGTGTACTGGTCAATCATCAAGGTCTTGTTGTTGTCAATGGGATTAACCTTTGCATTCGACTCCTCATCGGGAGCCATCGAAATGAAATTTTCTTTGATAGCCATAATTGCAGGTTTTATTTTTTGTTGACTTTAAATTCGGGAGCGTCCTTCTCGAAGACCACCGTGACGGTGTCGCCGGCTTTGATCTGACCGGAGATGATCATCTTGGAGAGGGGATTGCGCAGTTGTTTGCGGATGATGCCGATGATGGGACGGGCGCCGTACTCGGGGTTGAAGCCCATCATCGCAATCTTCGTCTTGACCTCGGGGGCGATGTCGAGGGTGATTTCCTGCTCTTGCAGGAGTTTCAGCAGGCCTTTGAGGTGGACGTCGAAAATCTTGGTGACCGTCACTTCGGTAATCGGGGAGAAGGGGACGATCTCGGTCAGACGGCCCAGGAACTCGGGACGGAAGTAGTCCTGCATAATGTCCATCAGGTCGTTGTTGCCCGGGACGACGCCCTTGTTGAACTGCTCGACGACAAACTTGCTGCCGATGTTCGAGGTGAAGAGGATGAGGGCGTTGGAGAAATCACCCACGCGGCCCAGACGGTCGTGCAACTTGCCTTCGTCCAGGATTTGGAGGAAGAGGTCGAACACCGACTTGTGGGCTTTCTCAATCTCGTCGAAAAGGACGACGGAATAGGGGTTCTGGCGAATCTTGTTCACCAGCAGACCGCCTTCTTCATAACCCACATAGCCCGGAGGCGCTCCGTAGAGGAGGGCGACGGAATGTTCTTCCTTGAATTCGGACATATCGAAGCGGATAAGGGCGCTCTC
>CAMJRT010000013.1 GCA_946408295.1 uncultured Bacteroidales bacterium | reverse complement strand
TCTCTGGCAGGGGGTGCTCCACAACATCGTTTGACGAACTCGATGAAACCCACATTTCAGATTTTTGGGGTCGTTTTTATGATGTTTTCGAACATATATGCGACCTAGGAGCATCATTGAAATATTGGTCGCAGATTCGTGATACAGAAAATCTGCATTGGAAGTACGTGAAGTTTCATTTCCTTTGCAAGCGGAGTTCGAGCGACATAGTTCCACTCCCGCTACAATACAACGAAATAGGTCTTGACCGGCTACGCCCGGTCTCCTAGACAAACCTCTATATGCCCACGACGCTTTACGCAGCGGCGGTTTTTTGTTTTATAGAAGGGCTGTCATATAGAGGGGTAGATATACTATTCCATCTTTGATTTCTAAATCTTTAGAGTGCAGGATGTAAGGGGTGGATAAGTATGGTCCGAACTTTTTTATGCACTTGTTGATAGATGTGAGAGTGTAATTTGTGCCGCTCTTGACCTCGATTGGGGATATATTGTGGCGGGAAGTGACGACCTTTTTGGGGATGAGGAAGTCTATTTGCATCCGGTTGTCGGCATCCTCCTTGTCCGCATTCAAATAGAAAAAGAGTTCATTGCCGGCAGCCTTGAGCATCTGGGCTACGATATTCTCGACCAGCATACCTTCGTTAATCTCCAATTTATCGAACATCAGTTTCTGATAAATCTCGTTGGAGACAATACCACGGGCGTTGAATGCCAGGGAGATGAGAAGGCCTGTGTCGCAGAAATAGCACTTGAGGGCAGTGCGGTCTTCGTTGAGTTGCAGGCCGATGTTGGGGGCTGTAGTATTGTAGCAAATGTTGGCAAGTTTGGCATCTTCCAGCCAAAAGAATGCACTGTCGTATTCACGCATCCGAGCCTCGTCTTTTAGCGCGGCCAGGACAAATTTCTTCTCTTTTTTTTGAAGTTGGCCCGGGATGGAATCGTAAATGGCCGATACGCGGGCCGTAAGCCCTCCTGCATATTTCTTGATGTCATTTTTATATAAGCGCAGTATCTGGCGCTTAATCGCATCCACTTTCTTGAAGTCCCGGGATGTGGCATATTCCGCAACCACCTGGGGCATGCCGCCCACGATGAGATACTGACGGAAATAATGCATTGCTTCGCGATGAAACTCACCCATCGGCTTGCTATTCTCAAATTGCCGCTGGATGTAGGGCATCAGCACCTCGTTACCCATAGCCCATAGGAACTCTTCAAAATCCATCGGGTACATATCGATACCATCCTCCTCGGAAGGGATGACGATATTCTCGACATTTTTCTTGATGGAGATAAGGGAGCCGGTTTCCAGATAGTCGAAACGATGGTCTTGTACCAAAGACTTGATGGCCTCGCGAGCACGGGGGCATTTCTGAACCTCGTCAAAGATAATGAGGGAACGACGCGGTGTCAGGCGCTTCTTGTAATGCAACTGAATGTTCTCGAGCAATGTGTCAATATCTTCCAAATACTCATCGAACCAATCTTTTACCCGCAGAGGCGCTTTGCTGAAATCTATCAGAATATAGGATTCGTATTCATTGCGTGCGAATTCCTCGGCAATCCAACTCTTCCCAATTCGGCGTGCACCTTCAATCAGAAGGGCTGTAGTGCCGTTTTTCTCTTGCTTCCACTGAAGCAGCTTGTCGTAAATTTTTCGTCTCATAGTCACCTTTTCCAATATTTTGGATGGTGCAAATATACACCTTTTCGCAATTTTTCACAAGGGTGGTTATACACCTTTTCGCGATATGTGTACCGGCTACGCCCGGTCTCCCGGACAAACCTCTCTATATGCCCCCGACGCTTTGCACAGCGGCGGTTTTTTGTTATTTTTCCAGTCTGCGGTGAAGCAACTCAATATATGAAGCTTTGAGTTCATCAGAGAGGAACGAGAGATGAATCTCTTCCTCAAATTTGGGAAGGAGAGCCACATACTTCTTTTTCAAACGGTCGAAAACGATTTCGGGAACGCCACAAGTACGATATGCGGCCTTGAAGTCAACATCCTTCATCCGTTTCTTTTTCCCATTGAGATTGAGTGCCAACTCCTCGTCGTCGGCAGGATTGCTCAATACGGCATTCAACAGGTCGTAGGCCGGTGTGAGGACAGGCTCGCCGGCAGGAGAATACAAGGAAAAGTTCTTCAGATGCATATCGTTGTTCCCGGTAAGCCAGGAAAAATACACCCATTCCAGAAAATCAACCATATCCAACTGTGCGTTGGCAGAATACTTCCGAATGGCCTTTCCCACCTGCTCGTAAGAACTCCGATACTTATGCTCGGTCTGGCGTTCGGTAAGTTGGCACATATCTTCCATCGCAATCTTCTCTCCGTCTGCTTTTCGGTCAATCCGCTTGGTCAGGTAGCCGATGCTTCCATCTTTCATCCGGATGAGCGTATGGGGTACGACCTTTATCTTGGCTATCTCGGCCAGATGCATCGTCAAATCTTCATTCTCGGGCAGCATTGCAAAGCGTTCCGTCTGCGGCTTGAAGATAAAATCACCCCAAAGACCCACAATCGTGAGTTTCTGGGAATCCTTATGCTTATCCAGATTCAGCGACAGTTTGGGTTGGACGCCGGTCAGGGTGGTCTGCGACTGGATAATCTGGGCGGCAAGTCCGTCCATCTGCGCACGCGTATAATCCAATGAAGGAGCCGTGGCCGTCCCGAAGAACTTCCGGCAGCAGGATTTATGGAAATCGACTTCTCCGGCTTCGAGTTCCTTGTAGCAATATAAACACTTACTCATCACTGTCATCGTTTATGGGAATTACACTTACTGCGCCGATGCAGTCTTTGCAGCAGAGAAGAAGCAGGGAGAACCGGTCCAGTTCACTGATATCCGTATTTCTTAGCGCTACATCCAGCAACCAGCCTTCCGGAATAAGGCCGTCAAAGAACGGGAATAAGACCGAAGACTTGTAGGGCTTCTCCGACAAAGGAAGTGTCAGACTGACGGGCTTCGCCGCCGCATCTGAAAGATACTCCTGATTATACCGGAACTCATAGCCTTCATCCGTTTCTTCGAGGATGCCGGCATTATTCCCTTTGTATTGTATTAATGCCTTACTCATTTCACTTTCTTTTGAGGGACGAGTTCATAGCCGAACAAATCAAACACTTGGGCGACTTTGTCCATTCGGGCCGTCGCCTTGCCCTGCTCCAATTCGCGTACGAAGTTCAGGCCCACGCCGGACTTCATCGCTAAGTCCACTTGCGTGAGACCGTGCTCCTTCCGGAGGGTTTTCAACGTTGAAGAGATGATGTTGCTATTCATAATTACATTCGTTCGGATGCAAATATACGAAGAATTTTTCAAATTACATCATAACGAATGTAACTTTTGTAAAATTGAGGAAAATTATATCCGATGGGATATAATCCGGAGGTCGTGGGATCGTGACCCACTCCCGCTACAAAAGACACATTTGAAATGTCCAGGTGGCGTTCCATCCAGTGTGTCTGGGGCTTGGAATATAGTGAAGGTGGCGGACAATCCGCTGATTGATAGCGTAATCCTATAAAATCGATTGTGTGTTCTGACACAATCGATTTTCCGTTAATATTCTGTCTTGCAGGCGCTTGCTCGCCACCTTTTGTGAGAATTTACGGAATAAACCGAATCTCGTTAGCGTTGTAGAGGTAGGTGTAGTCCGGGTTGCGGGCGAAAACCCACCGGTCGGCGGCGATGGTCGTGTACTCATTCCAGCCCGCGATGTCTTCCGGACGGACGGATGCCTGCACCGGCAGGACAAAGTGTCCGGCCTCCTTGAAGACGCGGTAGGCCTGCGAGGAATAACTGCCGTCCGGCCGGACGCCTCCGCTGAGTTCGATATAGGGCAGGGCGTGCCCCGGGGCGTAAACCACATCCTCTACGGGCTCTACGCCCACGCCGCCGGATGTAATGTAGAAGGTATCGGTCGCCGTAACCCCTTCCTGATAGATAAGCGTAGGCGTATCTCCAATCCAGCGCACTTTGAATACGCTGCTGTTCTCCACGCCCAGTCCGCAGGCCAGGTTCACCTTCCCTTCATAAACAGGATAGCACACCCAGAGGTCGTGCCCGTCGATGTTCTCGTGGCAGACGGTAGCCATATAGCGGCCGCCGCTTTCGACATTCACCACTTGCGGCGCGTCCCCGGTGTCGGTCCGGGTAAACGTTTCCCACGTTCCCGTGTCCTTTCTCCACTGGCAGGAGGCAGAAGGATAGCGGATGGGGAAGGTCACATTGAAGAAATTGACATCGCCCAGCAACTTTTGCATCAGGGCGGCATCCTGGGTGACCGCGGCTTTGATGCGCATCGCCTGCCACGGGTCCACCACGGCGGCAAATTCCCAGATGGGAATCACCTCCATATCGACCAGTTCGACATTGGAATTCAGTTCGTCCGCCGCATCGAAAACCAGGGAGGTGCGCCAGGACGAAATCCCATCCAGGGAAAACGTGCGCGAACCGTCCGGCTTGTGCTCTCCCAGCAGACCGGTCAGATAACTCTGGTCACCTCCCCAGGCCTGGAGCCTGAGGCGGCAGTCTTTCAGCCAGACAAACTCTTCCTCCACGCGGCTCTTCTGCTTTTCCTGCACCGCCTGCAGAAATTCCTTGCTGCTCCACGCTTCTTCGCTGGATTTGTCATTGTAGCGCCAGATGCTGTTCATCAAGTCCACCCGCAGGCGTCCCCCCAGGCAAGCGCTTACGATGACGTGGGTGCCCCACACGTTCAGCATCGAGTCCACCGCGGCCACATTGTCGTCGGGGGTAAGCCTCAGGTGTTCCACCGCATTGCGGAAACTTTCCGTGAACACGTTCGGGTTCCGGGAATAACGGGAAAGCACGCTGGCGTAACTGACATAACTGTCCACCAAAATCTCTTTTTCGTCCAAGGTGTAGTAGAACGTCTCCTGAACGCCGTTCTCCAGGAAATACTGCCTGTTGCGCTTTTCGCTCTCATACAGTCCCAAATCTATCTTCTGCCTGGTCTCGACGGCCACATTGGCCACATAGTCCCGGAAGGAATAGTCGAACTCGGAGGCGATGGAAGAATATTTGGCGGTGCTCTCCACGATGAGTTTCTCACCGCTGGCGTCCTGCATGTTCTGCAGGTAAAAACGGTTGAGCACCTGGCAGCGGATGTCTTTCCAATTGCAATAGTCCCCGTGTACCGCATTGTAGGAGTAACCCAGTCCGTAGTTGCGGCGGAACAGTTCGCGGGTCTCCACATCGGCGGCCTTCACCCACTCGTAGCCGCCTTCCGGCATCCACTCAGGGGCGATCTCCTTCTCCGGAACCGGGGGAATCTCCAACGCCAGGCTCCGGCAGCCCCACGGCAGGACCGTCAAACCCAGAAGGGTTAAAAGATGAAAGAAGGTTTTCACTACTAAAGATTCACGAGCGTGAAGCCCTGGGGAACCCTGTCCGTAAAATGTACGCTGTTCATCGTGTACACGAAACTCTCGTTCAGGAAATCATAGAGTTTATCCTTTTCCCCGTTTCCGTAGTAGCCCTTATCGTCAAAGCAGTAACCGTCATTGTTGACGCACTTCGGGGAAATGCGCACATACTGGCAATAGCGCTTTTTGCCTTTGAAGAGTTTGTATTTTCCGTGCTTGGCGCCCAGGACGATGACGACTTTTTTGTAGCGGCCCGGGGAATAGTCGCTCCAATGGCTGTAGTCAAAATTCTCCGTAGCGAATCCATCCCGGTCAAGGCTCTGGAAATACTGACTTTTGGCATCCTGGGAATAGCAGGCGAAAGGGAAAACTTCATTGGGCAGTTGTTCCACGATTTTTTTCTTTTTCCGGGCATAGATATTACTGTCCGAACAGAGGAGCAGGTAGTCGCTGATGTCGTTGACGCGGCAGTTCAGGTCGTGACCGCTGCCGTGATTGGGATCCCACAGTTCACTCCATCTGTTATAGTACAGCCGGCCTTTGCCGGCGGCCATATTCACCAGCGTTCCGGGATTCATCTTACTCCGGCTCTCTTTGACGCAAACCCAGTAAACGCCCTCGCCGAAGTACACATCGCCCCGGCGGCACGGAGAGTTGAAACTGTTGCTTCCCCACTGGTCTTCCGTACGGTAGATGATTTTGGTAAGATGCGGGATGCAGGGAATCTCCACCCGGACATACCCGGAGTTGTCCCCATCCCCTTCGCGGTGGAAGGTCAACTTGCCCAGTTTGAGCCGGGTGAGGTCGATGACCAGTCCGTCCGCCGTCTCCGACACGAAGCCGTTGTCGCCCACCAGCGCTCGGAAGTACTGTTCCGCCAGCGAAGCGTCTTCCACAAACACACTTCTTTCGAAGGGAGCGCTCTCGTCCCGGACATCTCCGATGGTAGGCTCGAAGGTCTTCCCTTCAAATACAAAGTCAGCCTCCTCTTCCTCGTCAAAGGACTCGTCCGTCAGCGCCTCCAAAACATTCTGGATAGCAAAGGCTTCGCGTTCCTTCTGCTCAAGAGCGGAATCGTCCTCCCCTCCGTCCGGCAGATTGCTTTTCCGGCATCCTGCAACCACGACCAGCACCACGGCGGCCATCAGGCAAACTATCACTCTTTTCATCTTAGTTTATGTGTTTTTTTATGATTTCCAGTTTGGGATATTCATACTTGTAACTGCGTACCGGACGCACGGGATAATAATCTTCGTGCCAGTCGCCCAATGCATCGTAGCGGGTCAGGCGATAATTCTTGTCCAGTATCAGGAGTTGGGGATTGTCACCGCCGTTGTCCACCACGGAAAACAGGTGTAGTTGCCCCTTGTACCGCAGGTCCATTCGATGGTCCGGGAAGGCGGAACGACCGTTCAGCACGTCGCTGATGCCCCAATAACCGTTGAAGCGGGCGTCGTAGCCGGAAAGTTGTCCCGGAAACAGGGCTTTGGGGTTGAAGCCCAGGAAGGACTCCAGGTCTTTCACTTCTGCCGAGGTGGGCATATACCAGCGTCGCTCACTCCCCCAGATCCAGTCGTTGTCTTCCATAATGATGTCGTTGACCTGGAAATCGGAGCGGGTGTACAGGACGCCCCCTTCCACCAGTTCGTCAAAATACAGATACCCCGAATGGGGATTTTCGCTGAATCCCATCGGGTGTCCGATGTCCTTCCGTGTCCAGAAATTGGCCCCCACCTTCACGATGGGATGGCTGTATGTTTCCCGGGGTGCCAGGAAGTAGAACAGGTCGTCCCTCGCTTCCCGTTCCTTGCGGCTCTGGGGAGGGAGGTCGGTGGGATTTTCCAGCATCAGATTGCCGTTCACATACCAGAATCGGTCCAGTATGGTGTCCGGGGGCAAATCCGGGAACGGGTTCACGAAGCAGTCTCCTCCGCTGAAGGCCACATAAGCCGGCCGATGCGTGCCGTCGCCCGGGAAAATGCCCTGGTTCATCCGGATGCCCTGCCGGTAGATGGGATAGGCGATGGTGACGCGCTTGTCCGAGCGAATCCGGGGTACATACTCGGAGCACACTTCCAATACGGGCTCTCCCGCGATATACAGGATGCGGCACAGGCTGCCCTCTCCTTCCCCGGGGAAAGTAAAGAGCGCTTTATCCGCGCCTTGCGGGTCTATCGGGTAGATATCCATTCCGGTGAAACTGTCCGGAAGGACATTGTCCGAGCGTTGTCCGAGGGCAAACGTAACGCTCATAAAGTCCGGCCGGACATCGTCCGGCACCAGGTCCCACAGGGGAATGAGTTCGAAATGAATCACGTCCAGCGCAGGGTCTCCCTGAAAATGCTCGCTGTAATTGATGGACGCCAGCCAGTCCGTGATACGGGCCGGGTCTATCTGTCCGCTGGCAGAGAGTTCACCGATTTCCTGTTCCAGCGCTCTTATCTGGGCCGCGCCGCCGCCGCGCACCGCGATGGCGTTGATGGCCTCTCCCTGCGAGGTCACTACGGGAGTCTTGGGGGTGGACGGCGCCTGGTTCTTGCCCGTACGGTCGACGCCGGCAATCCTTCCCAGCGTATAGTCCACTTCCTGTTCTATTTCCTCCTTGCTGTTGAAGGTGGCCGATTTGCGCATCGTGAAGGAATAGTCTATGCGGCCGCCCAGGTCCACCTGCAGAATCACGTGCGTGCCGAACTCCGTCAGCACGGACTCGATAAGTTGCCGGCGGGTTTCACCGGCGGCGCGGCGGCATTCGAACAGGCGCGTGGAGAAGGCGTCCGAGTAGGGGACTCTTCCCTCCCGCTTCAGGTCGATGATGGCGGCCCGGTCGATGATGCGCGACGCAACGGCCTTTTCCAGGGAGCCGTGCCCGTAGTTGTGCTGGTCCAAGTCTTCGCTGGAGGAACGCAGCAATTTCACAAGCGTGTTGCAGTCGTCCGTGCAGCCTTCAAAGATATTGTTCTTGTCTTCGGTTTGCAGGTAACTCAGGTCCCTGCCGTATGCGTGGATGTTGGCGGCATTCACATAGTTGACATCCAGACGGCTCAGGTGGCAGTCTTGTATCAACTGGTATTTCTCCGCCAGGTTCAAGTGCCGGACCATATAAGGATAGTCCAATACGGGCATCCGCGTGCGGACCGCCATCGGACTTTCCAGGGCCTTATAGATGTCGTACCCATACCCCACATACAGTTGCTCGCGGGCGGCGTCGGCATTTTCGTCCGAGTCGCTGGAGGACAACTGCACCAGGCGCAGTCCGGCCCTGCGCGAGGGATTGGCGGCATCTGTAAAGGTGAGGGTGGCCTCCCGACGCCGTCCGCTCGGGTTGGTCCGGGTCTTGAGGGTCATCATACCGTCTGCCGCCAGGGTCTCGGACGACACCGTAAGCCAGGAGGCATTGCTCTGTATATAAATCTCTCCTGTGGAGGCGTCCGTGCCGCTGAGCCCCACTTTCACGGACTCATAACTGGCCCGGAAGGGAAGGACCGGAACGCCGTCTTCCCGGGCGGGAGAACCACCCAGGAAAACAACTTTCAGTTTGTTTGTATCTACGGCAGGAACCTCCTTTTGGCAGCAGACACCCAGGCCTGCCGCCAGAAGAAGTCCTATCAGGGCGATATGATGCGGAGACCGCATATCGGATTAATCCCAGTATCCCTTGTAAAGGTTCATAAAATTCTCGGCGCCCGGATTGTCGGAGCCCTCCATAATGCCGAAGTAGTTGCCGATTCCGCGTGAACGGTAGGCCTCCATAAAGTAGTCCTTTACGACTTGCTGGATTTCCGCCTCGCGGATGAAGGTCCAGATGGGCGTAATGGTAAAGGAGATGGGGACTGCCTTGCTCACATTGGGCTTGCCTTCGAACGGTTTGTCGGGAGTGCTGCCGGAGTACATAGACTGCACCCATTCCACCAGCAACTGCTGCCAGTTGCCCAGGTCTGTCGCATTGCCGCTGGCGATGCAATCCATCATCTTGTCGGCGGTCTCATTGGCGCTGCCGCCCAGAATCTTGATGTCCGTGTCGGAGTCGCGAAGCAGGCTGTAACCTTCTTCCGAGTAATCGACACTTCCTTCAAAATTGCCGATTCCGGCAAATTCCGCCGCAATTTTTCCCTCGAACTTGGCGTGACCGTCCAACTTCATCGTGTCAATCGCGCAGTGGAGGAACATCGCACCGCCGTAGTCTCCGCCGGCGATGATAAACGGACCGAACTCGCTGTCGAGCGCTCCCAGGATGGGCTCCAATTCAGACATATTCACTTCCTTACCCTGCTGCTTGCGACGGACAATGGCATTATAGAGTTCGTTGTAGCGCTCGTTGAAGGCGGTGGAATAGACGCCGGCGTGGTCGTAACGGAGATTGATGGCGGCCTCCATACTGCTCACCTCAATCTCCTGGTCTTCGGTAAGGCCACGGTAGTTGAGGTTGGTTTTCTTGGTGCGCTGATTGTAGCGTTGGTAGCGCAGGATGGTCTCATCAACCATCGCGAAGGCCGCATCATCCGCATCGAAGTCCACCTTGTTGTAACGGGCGTCGCTTGCGAAGGCCGAAAGTTCTGCGGGAGAGATGTATACATTGTACATAGGTGCGTGCCGGATGATGGAGTAATCCACGTGGGCGCGCGACTCCTCGCGGGTGGAATTGTACTTTCCGTGTCCTTTTACGCAGAGCGGGCCAAACTCTATGCTCAGGTCCAAAGAAACTTCCAGAGTCTTGTTCTGCACCAGGCAACTGTCCAGGAGGATGGCCTGGAAATTGGACACCGGGATAGGGGCCTCTACATAGGTCGATTTCTGCATAATCCCCCGGGACATCCAATCGTCGATGCGGGCAAAATTCAGCACATTGTTCAGCAGATGAACCTTGGATGCCTGGTAATCATTGGGATTCATATTGACCATCTGCTTCAGGTTCAGGGCATAGTCGTAGGCGATGGCGGTACCCAATCCTTTGTCGGCAAAGGCCTGGCCGCTTCCGTTGTCGGGCGCCTCTCCATTGTAGTTGTAGAACTGGGTGACAGGGATGGTCTGTACCAATTCGCCCACATTGTTCGTAATCCGGAGCTGAGCGCTTCGGTCCACTTTGGAGAGGTTTTCGTCAATGATGAGCGTCAGGGTGGCATCGCCGTCATACACGACGTTCCAACCTTCGATGCGCATCCAGTGAGGGGTCCCCTGGGAAACGGTGACGTGCCACTGGCCGTCGCACCGGACGGGAACGTCAATCACGGCACTCTGCATATCGGTTTCGACACCACGGGTATTGAGCTTATCGTCAATGGCCACCGTGCTTACCTGGTCTTCCGGGTTCTCCGTACCTTTCTGGCAGGAGAACAGGGCGGCTGCAGCCAGAATAACGGCTGCAGCAGCCTGCAATGTTTTCAAATGGTTCATAGTCATATTTTTTATCTTCTGCTCCATACGCTTTGCCAATCCGGATAATAATTCGGCGTGTTGTCCTTGTGCATGTTTTCCCGATCTATCCAGATGCTTGATTTGTAGGCATAAAAAGTGCCAATGATTGTCGCTTTCGTCTCTTTCAGTTCATCTCCTTGGACAGGGAAACGGTAGTCATAGGGGAATTCCTTTACCAGCGTAAGTCTGTGACCGTTCTCCGTAATGGTGGAATATTCGTCACCCCGGTCATAGACGGCATCCACTCGGAACATCAGTACGGGTTCGTTCCACATATCGGTCAGATACTTGTATTCGTTCCATTTCGCTTTGTTGTATAAATAGGTTTCGGGGTACATCGCCTGAGGCTCCGTTTGAGAACGGATTTCCCTTGCATCCTCCGTCCGCCCGTGGGTTGCCTGCGACGGATGGAATCCCTTGGTCGCGTACAGGTCGGGGGCATAGATCTTCACCTTGTTCGCATCGGCCACATCCTGAAGGAGAATGTAATCCTTGCTAAAAGAGTCGTAGGTCTGATTGAGCACACTGGGATTGCTGGGATAATGCTGCCAGAAGTAGCGCGGCGGGTTTTCGTTGCTGAGGTCGATCGGATACAGATACCGGCCCACAGCCTGGCCGATCAGGTTGACCTCCGGGTTGCTGTAGGCGAAAGCGGTCATATGCGTGTAGTTGCGCGGAACATCGCTGTAGGGCTTCACGACTTGGAAAAGGCGCGAGATGTCCACGCCGGCATTTTCTGACAAGAATCGTATCACAGCGGCTGAAATGGGGAGGTCTTTCATCGCTATCCCAGGCTGGTATGCTTCCGAAAGACCATTGAAAAGAATACCGTGCATAGAGGTGACGGCCCGTACAGCCTTTTCAAAGGTAGGCAGGCCGCTTATATATTCGGTCTGCTGCATACGGGTCAGTCCGCTGAAGGAGACCAGTTCCGTGAATGGTGCGAGTTCACACGCATTGCTTAAGGTGTGATTGGCACCCGCCATATTCACCACAAACCACAGTTTGTCCGTTTCATCTTTATAAACACTTCCCACTTTGTAGTGGGCGATTCCGGCAAAACTGGATATGTTCTGTTGATTGCGATTGTTCACAATTTTCGTATCGGTCATCTCCGGCTCGTGATTGACCAAATCCTCCACCGGCAACACATCCTTATAGTAGCGGTAAACATCCTTTGTACCGGGAATGGCTTCGTGTACATCGGAATACCTGCCGGTCGAGGAAAGTTCGGCACCTGTGGCATACCGGAGGATATAGCGGGGACTCTGGTCTCCAAAGAAAGGCATATTCACCACATAATGTACATTGCGCACGTCAAACTCCACATCTTTTTGCGGCTGGTCCTTGTAAACCATCTGCACTTTCTGGTCCGTGTAAGGAGATTTTGTCTGCATATTGGCGTTCACGCCTCCCGGCGTATTCACGAACCGGGCCTGATACACCGTGGCATAATTGGATGTCGGGGTCCACCAGGAATAGCCCTTGTAGAGGAAGTGAAGGCCGTTGCCCTCTATCTCACCGGCAATAGCATCCAGACTGCGCCCGAACAGCAGTTGGTCAATACCCTTCTCACGCCAGTAATGAGCCACATTACTCCAGAAAAATGCATTGTGATACCCCATATTGTTTTTGCTGAAATCGTGGAAGATGGGCAAACCACCGGGGCTGCCGAAAAATCCTACGGTGCTGTATTGCGAAACGTTTATCATCCACATTTCGGGGAAACACAGGGCATAGAGCATCTCCGCCAGGTTCTGCATATGTTCCTTGCTGGTCTTCAGGCCGGTAGGAAACGCGTATTCTTTGTTGTGACTGCTCGTGTATGTCCAGATATTATCGTCCGGCAAATTACCAATGCTCATCCAGTGCGTCTCCCCTTTCCCTTCCG
Organism: uncultured Bacteroidales bacterium; assembly: GCA_946408295.1. The sequence continues at coordinate 1,132 of CAMJRT010000013.1, read as the reverse complement.
GGCTGAAGGCCGGACGTACGCATACCCAGTATTCCTCCAGCCCGTTCGCGATGGGACGACTGATGACATCGCCAAAACGATAGTAGGCGCTGCCTTCGAAGGAGGCGTTGGTGTCTCCCTGATCCGGCGAGCGGTAGATGATTTTGGACAGGTGGGGGACGGACGGAATCTCCACCTTCACTTCGGCCCACGCCGTGTTGCTTCCCGCCGTATAGGTGAGTTTACCCACCTCCTCGTTGCTCCAGGAGTAACTGACGGTGTTCTCGTCAATGTTGTTTACGCCAATCAAGTCGGCAAAACTTTTGGCTGCCGCCGCCCGGGAGTTGGTGGCTACGATGCGTGCCTGCGGATCGGACGGATCCTCGACGCCAATCACCGGCTCAAAAGTCTTGCCCTTGTAGTCGTCCGTGATATCGGCCCCCGCGACCAGTTGACCCACCACGTCCCAATACTGGGTCGCGCTTGCTTCTTGCGGGGCGGATTCCCGCTTGTTGTTCTGCTCTTCCGCGCCGGGCTCTTTCCGGCAGGCTCCCAGGGCTATCGCCACGGCAGCCAGCAAAGTAATGCTAAAGAATGTCTTTTTCATAATGATATTGTTTGTTATTTTTTCCAAGCCTCACGCCAGGTCGGGATGGTATACTTGGTGCCGTCCAAATATAGTTCGCCGCCGGCCCAATCCCTTCCATTTGCCGTTTTATAGGCATATGCTGTTGTTTGTGAATCAGCGAGTTCGTCTTCGTTGGCAAAGTTGACAAACTCTTCTATTTCTGCCACCAGGGTAAGATTGTGCCCGCCTAATGTCCTGGTGGAATACTCTGTCCCCCGGTCATAGACGGCGTCCGTACGGAACATCAGCACGGGTTCGTTCCACATATCAAAACTTCTTCTCCAGAGAGCCGAACCATAAAAATACCACTCGGGGTGAGTCGCGCTATTATCAATGTTTGTGCGATAATCTCTGGTGTAGTCCGGCGACTTTTCAAGCGGACGCGTTGCATAGTAATCCGGCCCATAGGGTTGCACCATCTCATCACTCGCTACATCTTGAAGCAAAATGTTAATCCCACTGAACTCCCTTTGTTGCGGTTTAGAAGCATCCGCAACACGGGGATAATGCTTCCAGAAGTGATAC
>CAMJRT010000012.1 GCA_946408295.1 uncultured Bacteroidales bacterium | reverse complement strand
TTAATCCTCCTCGCTCTAACAGCACCGCATGCCATTTGATGAACCAGGTATAGAGGGTCCCGTTCTTGTTCGCCTCGAGTTGCAGTTGCAGATAATTGTCCCCGAACTTGTTGAACTCTTTCCACCTCTTGCTCCAATAATCGTAAAGATAATCGATGTCATTGTTGTAGAAATCCCACGCTCTTTTCCACGTTGCCCATCCACCGGTGGGATAAGGGACCTCGAAAAAGAAGGTTTCCGGAAGTTTTTCCTTGTGGGGAAACATATAACCGGAAATATGCATGACGGCAGGATCATCCTTATACAATTCCAGCGCGTCGTTCATATACTTCAGGAAGCCGGTGGATGAGATGATGTCATCTTCCAGCGTGATTACCCGCCCATATTGGTTGACAATGGTAGTGACTGCACCGACGATATTGTCGGCAAGACCATAGTTCCTTTCCCGCTCAACCACATGAATTTCCTTGAACCCGGAAGCATTTTTGGCAACGGCTCTTGCTTCTGCCACAAGAGCCAGTTGTTTTTCGTTTGCATTGGCCTTCGGCCCGTCACAGAAGACATAAAGAACGCTGTCCTCAGCCAATTCATTTTTGGATAATGCCTCAATCGTCCTTTTCAAGTGAGAAGGGCGGTTATAAGCAAAAATGACGATGGGTGCTGTGCTCATTTCTCGGTTGTTAAAGGTAATACTAATCTCTCACCCATTTCTTGGCAAACCTCCGGCTTATAAACATAGTCCATAATGTTGCTGAAAGGGGTAAATGTGAATTCTCCCAAATAAAGCCGCCCGTCGGACTCATAAAAGTCAATCCTAACATAGGGAAATGGCTTGGAAAGCGTCCTGGCATATTCCAACATTTTAGCCAGATTATCGGGACATGGAATATTGTAATGGAACTTCTCCTCTCCTTTTATATAATATCTTCTTTGCCAATCCAGGGAGAAAGAAATCCGTTCGCATGTCGTTTCCGTATGCTTAGGATAAAACAAGAAACAGTATGGCTCTCCGTTAAGACAATGTATCTTGTAATCGACGGGGAAAGCCCCGGTATGCAACAACTCCTCGGCGATGATGCACTTCTGTATTTTACTATAATGCCGCTCATTATACAATTTCCCATAGTCGATGTCCATCCAGGCGCGCAACTTGTCTCTCGTCGCCTTTATATCCAAATCGTCCTTATCGAAGCAGATGATATTCGTTCCGCACCCGTGGTTTGTTTTCAGTACAAACTGTTTGGGAAGTTTATCGAAATCGATTTCTTCAGGAGTCTTCCATACCCCCAGAAGCGGGACGACGAGTTCATTCAATCCGATTTTTGCCAGATATAACTTCGACCTGTATTTATCCGCGCAATCGACCTTCATCTGAGGCTGCCAGAAGCGATTGAGCCATAATAATTTCTGTGTGATTCCTTCCGGATTTCGCCAGTTCATTCTTTTCCCTGTGATTTGACGGCATCGGACACTGTCAAACCAGGATCCGCTGATGGCATGGGACAAGTTATACTCCAACTTGCGGAACTGACGCTTGATAAAGCGGGGGATCTTTTTGTAAAAAACCATAGGCAGTCATTATTTGAAAAGCGACCTTATTCTATGCTTAAGGTTGCGTATGAAATTGAATAACTTATTATGATTCTTCCGCAGATAGTATAATCTGCGTCTATTCTTAGGAATACGGTTCTCGAGACCGACCTCGATATAGGTCTGGCAAGGATCACAGAGCCCGCAAGGTTTCCCATTCACCGGCCTGTAGCAAAACCAGGTCCGATTCAGGACTTTGGTGGCTCCCCACCGTTTGAACTGTTCAATCTCGTCCTGCTTCGTCATATTGAACAAGGGAAGAGGGAATCTCATATTCTTGAATACCAACTTTGCGTCTTCAGTCCCTTCTTCCGAAACGACCACTTCTTCATTGTCCAGGATACTATACCCACCGGATTGGGATAAACATCTGACAATCGTACTCTCCTTATCATCCTTTTCAATGCCAAGTTCAAGCGTCAGGTTGTATTGGTCGGCAAACCTGGCAATCCAATCATATTGCGATCCCAGACGGGATAAAGCATGCAATCTCTCCCAGGCTGCCGTAATCTCCGCATTGGGTTTAATCAGAGAAGTATGTACAACGATGAGGGGGAGCAAGGTGCACTTTGTTTCCGGCCGGCTCAATATGGCCTCCGTGTTTCGTAAAATCGCATTGATCTCATGTTGCGTCGAGGGGTTGACATTGGCCAGATAATAGGGCTGAATCGTAACCTCCGACATGGACAATTCCAGAACTCTATAGGTGGAGTCCAGTCCGCCTGTCCACAAAATGTTGACTTTTTTCATCGCTGGGCTTTATTGGTTATCACTGTTATAGAACGCTTCGATGAGATGACATATCTCGTCCACATCCGTTTCTGTCAAATCATAATACATGGGCAGACGGACCAGGCAATCGGCGTAAAAATCACAATTCGGCAGGTCACGGCCATCATGCCTGTCCTGATAATACGGGCTCGAATGCAGACTCAGATAATGGAAGACCGCCTGAACATCATGCTCTTTCAGCCATTTGATCAACGCAGTACGCTCTTCAAAGGAATTGCATACGAGATAGAACATGTGGGCATTGTTCGTGGCGAATTCCGGGATGTCGGGAAGACGGAAGAACCGCTTTTCCGAAAGGGGTTTCAGAAGACCGTAATATTGATTCCACAACGATTTGCGCTTATCCTGGATAGCCGTCATCTCCTCCAACTGAGCCCACAGGAAAGCGGCAATGACTTCGCTTGGAAGGAATGAACTGCCCGTATCGCACCAGCCATACTTATTCACCTCCCCCCGGAAGAACTCTGCCCGGTTCGTACCTTTCTCCCAGATAATCTCGGCACGTCGGATGAACCGTTCATCATTGACCGCCAGAAGACCGCCCTCACCGGAGATGATATTCTTGGTCTCATGGAAGGAAAATGCAGCCAGATGGCCGATGCTTCCCAGCGGCCGCCCTTTATAAAAAGAGTCTATGGCCTGAGCGGCGTCTTCCACAACCAACAGCCCATGCCGATGGGCAATCTCCATGATCCGATCCATATCACAGGCCACGCCGGCATAATGAACGGGAACAATCACCTTCGTGCGGTCTGTAATGAGCCCTTCAATCTGGTCGGCATCGATGTTCGGATTCCGTCCCGTGCTGTCCGCAAAGACAATCTTCGCTCCCGCACGGACGAACGCAAGCGCCGAGGACACAAACGTGTAACTGGGGACGATCACCTCGTCTCCCGGCTGGATATCACAGAGGATGGCGGCCATCTCCAGCGCATCGGTGCAACTGGTCGTAAGAAGGCACTTCTTGAACCCGTATTTCTCTTCGAAGAAATGCTGGCACTGTTTCGTGAACAGACCATTGCCGGATATCCTGTGATTATCTACGACGGCCTGCTGGATGTATTTCAGTTCATGCCCCGTAAAATGGGGTCGGTTAAAATCAATCATTTCTACAATTGCGTGTTCAGATCTCTATCATAACTTACGTATTCTCCATACACTTGATTATGGATGCAATGGAATTATAATCAATCCATGAGACACTCTCTCCAAGGCTTCCTTGTCCTTCTTGCTTTTATCCAAGCAAATTCATTTCCAAATAGCCCCCTGCACTCCCGAAGCCGTAAGGACACCCACATGGATCCGGTTCTCGATATCATCGAGGATCCTTCTCAATTCATCCGCTGTCTCCGCCTTTACTACCACGGTAAAACGACTGGACTTATCCGTCGCTTTACCAATCTGCCTACCGACACACAGGCCGTCCAGATTATGCCTCAGCACAAACGGCCGGGTCAACAAACCTTCGTCGATATCAACCGTTTTCACTTCACCTTCCGGCAGGTAGAAACACTTGTACGCGCAATATCCTTCCCGGGGACCCATCCTATTATAGAATGAATCGTCGCCGATGGCGGTCAGAAAGGCCATCTCATCCGTCCCTACCCCCAACCTGTCACGCAAAATGTCAGAGCCTATGAAATTGCCACCTCCCCGCAATCCGACTTCCAGCAGATAGACATCCCCTTCTTCCGTCACAATGTACTCGCCATGGGTCCAACCGGTCGTCAAACCCAAGGCTTTCAGGACGGATTCGTTATAGGCACGGACCTTTTTCTCAAGTTCGGGTTCCATCCTGGCCGGATAAATACGCTCATAGGCCGAGAAGGTGTCCTCGAAACCGAAATTATAGACATCACCGATCAGCGTACATACCGTTTTCCCGTCCTTCATCGCCGTATCAACCTCTATCTCATGCCCGTCGATGAACTGTTCGATGATGACTCTTCCACTCCGTGAATACTTCAGAGCGGAAGCGTAAGCATCCGGAATCCCGTCCGGCGAGCAGACCTTGTGGATACCGCGGCTGCCTTGGGAATCCACCGGCTTGACAATCGCCTTCCCGTTTGGAATAGACAAGAAGAAAGCCTGGGCTTCCTCCAACTTGTCGGTCACGCAAAAAACGATGGTCGCAATTCCCTGCCGATGGCAGATCTCCCGCATCAAGGATTTGAACTGGAAATGGTAGATGTTCTCACAGTCGATGCAGGGCAGCCCCAACTCCTTTGCTACAGTCACAACTGTCGGCATCGAAATATCCGTCTGGTCGGTAGCGATGGCCTGGACCTTCATTTCCCGCGCCAGGCCGAGAACCGCTTCGGCATCAGAAATATCCAGATAGCAGCAACGGTCTGCCAATTCAAAGCCGGGATAATGCCCCTGGGGAGAAACGACCACCGTGTACCAGCCGGCTTCCTTCGCCCGAAGAATCAGCGAGACCTGCCCTTCTCCTGCACCCAAGATGAGTATTTTATTCAATTCGGACACGCGCATTCAACTCAACGACTGTATCAGGTCCCTGGCACCCTGCATCACATGTGCCTTCCCATAGACACGGGAAAGGACTTCTCTGTTAATACTGACTTCCTCATTACTCAATGGAGAGAAGAGGAACTGAGGCAAATCCTTCTCCAAAGAAAAGACTACGGCACCGATTCGATTGAAAAAATGGAAGGACATGCTCTTCTCGCTCAGATAGACCCGCATTCCAAGCCACAATGCCGTAATGATGTTCCCCTGCGCCAAAGGTTCCGTCGCACCGATAATCATGGTGGAACAATCCAGCATCAAAGCATTGTATTTATCCCGTGGCAAGAAACGGCGCAAAGGTTTAAAACTGTCCTTGAACAAAAAACGCCCGACTCTGTCCACGATAGACCGCATCCAGGCTTCTCCATAACTGAGAGGAGTGACCAGTTTCCGGCCTTTGATTGATGAACGATATTTTTTCTTCGCCAACAGAAACATCATGTCCAGATGGTTGTTACAGACCGCGGCAGAATTTCCCATCAAGACGTTAATGCCGTGACAGCGTTCTTCCATCAACGGACCGACTGTCTCCTCAATGGAATAATACGTGTACCAGACATGCCGCATATCGTTCTGGAAGAACGATTTCGCATACTCAAATTCCTCTTCTATACTGGTGGTACAATAATCCAGCCGTTTATACAGTTCCTTGGGAACTTCCCAATCGAAAGAACGTTTGTCACTATCGCGTTTGAACAGATGACGGACTTTCAAGTAAAGCCTGGTATAAGGTGCCCTGAAGGTATAACCGCTTTCCCGGCAACTGTATATCTCTCCTCCCCAGCATACCCACGCCACTTTGACATGGTTCGGAACCGCTTTTAGAACAGGGGTTTGCCACCTGGACCAGAACAATCCATGAAGAACAAGCCCCGAATAGGCCCCCAATCCATCCAGAAGATCCTTGAACGCTTTGGAACGTGCCCTTATTACCCGGCATTGATCGATTCTCTTTACCAGATGCAACGCGCCATTGGATGGAATCAGGACAAACTCCGACCGCATCTCCGGTTCGGAGAACTGTTCGATTACATAATCCGTAAACTTCTCGTCTGTCAGTAAATGCAGAATCATGCTGAAGCGAACCGACCCTACTTGACTAACTCCGTCTCACAACCGCTGAAATAGTTGAACCCCCAGTCTTTCGACCACATCGTCACTATCTTGTCATTGACCTTGGCAACCTGGAAAGTCAGCGAATTGTACACGGCATCATAGATGGTCAGATTACTGTGAATGTCGCCCAGGCACACCCAGAAGTTCATCATATAGATGCCCCGGGTAAGATTCAGATGATTCAACTTGACATGCAGTTCAAATTCTTCGGGCTGGTCGCCGATCCAGATTTCATCACTGCAAGTCAATCCGACTCTCTGCTGGCTCTTCAGGTCATCGACCAGCGTGACGAGTTGTATCTTTTTGATAGCCGGCTCAGTCCGTTTAACCCTTACACGGAACTCCGGAGAATCATTGGAATCAATCTTATAGGGAGTCAACCGCTCAATTTCAACGATTTCAAGTTGATGTGTCGCACCGTCATACTTATACGGTCTGAACTTCTGCATGTCCGCCCGCACCACTTTTTGCAAGTCGCCAACCAAAATCGCATTATCCAGCAAATACTGGCTGACGATCTCGTTGACTTCACCTATCTGCTTGGTCATTCCATTCTCCAGCAGGACACCCGTCTTGCAAAGCGCCCGGATGGATGTCATGTTATGGCTCACGAACAAGACCGTACGGCCTTCACCACGGCTCACATCCTGCATTTTTCCGATGGCCTTCTTCTGGAACTCGGCATCACCCACGGCCAGAACCTCATCGACCACGAGGATTTCCGGCTCCATGAAAGCGGCGACAGCGAAACCGAGACGAACCTTCATACCGCTGGAATAGCGCTTCACAGGGGTGTCGATATAACGCTCACAGCCACTGAAACTGATAATGTCATCCAACCTGCGGCCAATGTCCGCCTTCGTCATGCCGAGGATAGCACCGTTCATATAGATGTTCTCCCGTCCGGTCATTTCGGAATGGAAGCCCGTACCCACCTCCAGAAGAGAACCAATCCGGCCTTTGGCCCGGATTGTCCCCACGGTCGGTCCGGTAACCTTGGAAAGAAGTTTCAGGAGCGTGCTCTTCCCTGCGCCGTTCTTGCCGATGATTCCGACAACGTCTCCCTGTTCAATCTTGAAATCAATATCCCGAAGCGCCCACACATACTCGCTGTTACCGAACGTGGAACGGTCGTTCGTCTCTCCGATCTTCAGATAGGGATCCTCCTTCTTCAAGACTGCGGTCTGCCACCAACGGTCGAGGTCGTGAGACAATGTCTTGGTGGAGACAAGTCCTAATCTATACTGCTTACCAACATGGTTGAATTCAATCGCAGTTGCCATAATGAAATAAAACTATTGAAAATGTGTAACTTATTGATTCTTATAAAGCGTAAACGCCCTTTCCATCACCGGGGCCATATCGTAATACTTGTACTCAGCCAACCTTCCGCCGAATATGACGCGGTCTTCCGCGTCCGCCAGAGCCTTGTATTTCAAATACAGTTGACTGTTCTTTTCATCGTTGACCGTGTAGAAAGGCTCCATTCCCGGCTTCCATTCCGTACTGTACTCACGGAAGATAACCGTGTGCGGATTATCGTACACGGCATTGCCGAAACTCTCGAAATGCTTATGCTCGATAATACGTGTATAGGGAGTTTCCCGGTCGGTATAGTTGATAACGGCGTTACCTTGATAATTGGGCGTATCCAGCGTTTCCTGTTCGAACCGGACGGTCCTCCATTCCAACTGGCCAAAGCGGTAGTCGTAGAAAGCGTCGATCGGCCCGGTAAAAACCACCTTGTCGGCAACGGACATCCAATGGGAACGATCCTCGAAGAAATCGGTATCTACCCGACACTCGACTCCTTCAAGCAGTCCTTCAATCAACCGGTTGTATCCGCCGACCGGAATACCCTGATAGGCGTCGTTGAAATAATTGTTGTCAAAAACAAGGCGAACCGGCAACCGCTTGATAATGAAAGCAGGAAGTTCCGTGCAAGGTCTTCCCCACTGCTTCTCGGTATATCCTTTGATCAGTTTCTCGTAGATGTCTTTTCCAACCAGCAACAGGGCTTGCTCCTCCAGATTCCGCGGCTCCTGGACACCCTCCGATTTCATCCTCGCAAGGGCCTCCGCCTTCTGCTCTTCAATCTTTGCCTTCGCTTGATCCGGAGTCCTCACTCCCCACATCTGATAGAACGTGTTCATGTTGAAAGGAAGGTTGTAGAGGCTTCCCTTGTAATTGGCGACAGGGCAATTGGTATAACGATTGAAGGGAACGATTCCATTGACGAAATCCCAAATCCCCTTGTTGTTGGTATGGAAGATATGCGCACCGTACTTATGGACATGGATTCCCTCCACCTCCTCGCAGAACACATTTCCACCCAACTGCGGGCGTTTCTCAATAACCAGGCAATGCTTGCCATCCTGATGCGCGAGATGGGCGAAAGTGGCGCCGAACAGGCCGGAGCCGACAATCAAATAGTCATACATACCTTCCGTTTTCATCCTTTGTATTTCTTGCGCATCTTCAGGAAACGACGAAAAACCCACCTGTAAGTCCGGAAGGGAAGAATCCGATACAACCTCATCCAGAAAGGATGCACGCTCGGATGCCGTTCACGAACCCACTTGTCCCATTCTTTCGTGTATCGCTTGGCGTCTTCATACGGAAGTTTGTTCGTCAGGAACCGATAGCCGAAACTATACAATCTCGGCAACTTCACGTCGAAATAGGCCTTCTTCGTGGATGTCGGATCCTTGACCGGGTGAGATTCAATAAAGTCGATGGAACTCTGATGGACGCGGATCTTGGCATCGATATGCTTCCGTTGCATGGCCGAAGAAATACTCTGCCCTTCACGGTCCATCAGATAGTGATAGACTTCCAGATCCCAAGCGACCAGCGTCTTCGCGCCAATGATGGGGGCTGCACCCAAAATCACATCATCGTAAGGCTGCTTCTCCAGGAAAAGGGGAAGATACTGCCGGAACATCTCCGTCTTATAGATGGCGCAATGATGGAAGATGTAATTCCAGTGGCTACGGTTGCCCAGCCAGTCGAAGCGGTCCGCATCATAGACATGGTCGAACTCCATGTCCCTGATCTTCAACTTCCAAAGTTCGTCACCGGGGCAGTGGCAGATGCAGGAAGTAATGATCAGGTCGGCATCCGTCTGGTCCAGTTTCCGGACCATGATATCGAGATTCTCCAGCCAGTCATCCGAGTCCAGGAATTTGACATACTTTCCGTACGCCTCCTTCACACCCCGGTTCCATACACTCCCGTGACCGCCGTTCTCCTTGTCGATCTGGCGGAAAATCCCGGGGAAACGCTTGACATACTCCCGGCTCATCTCCGCCGACCGGTCCGGCGTCCCGTCATTGATGATCAGGACATCCATCTTCTCCATGAGATCCGGTGCAATAATCAGCGAATCAAGACACTTGTTGATATAGTCCTCGACCTTGTAAACAGGGATGACGATGGTCAGCAATTTATCCATGGCAGATAGTTATTTGATTCTTTTGAGAAACTTGTTGATGCGGGATTTGATTCTCGCCTTCCTAAGTTGCTTGCAGTAAACACGCAATTCAGGAATGAACGATTCATAGGACTTTTCGGGATCCAGTTTCCAGAAGCCGCCATGCAAGGTCGGGGCCTGGCGCGGAACCATATAATCACCGTACTGGGTGCTGAGAATCAGGTCATATCCTGACGGAACGGGCATCATCATGTCCTCGAACGGAAAGTACAATGTCTCAGCATACCAGTTCTTGTCACGCTCATAGTGCTTCAGGTCATCCGTAAACCCAAGGCATGCAACATGCTGGTTCCCGGACAAGGAATTGGACCTGAGCAGGTCCTCGAATCGGCGAAAATAATGCGGGAAGAACGGGCGTCTCAGCATCATTCCCAGCGTCCGGAAGGGATGAAGGGGATCGTTGGATGAGAGATGCAGGAGAAAGGCCATCTGCTTGTTTCGCTTTTTGATCAGCATCTTTTTCTCTTCCGCATTGTCCGGCACGGCATCATAAGGGAATATGTCGATGAAAATGCCCTGGTGCGTATGGATGAAAGCGTCAGAATGACTGATGGCAGCCGTCCCATCCATCCTGACTTGCGCATGTCCCCTCGGATAGACCTTTTCCGTCAGACCACATTGGAAGAAATAAGGATGTGTGAACTCCTCAGGGGCGATGGCAACCAGTCTGTCATAATCATCCCGAAGCATGGCCATGTCGATGTCATCGTCCCAGGGAATATATCCATGATCCCGCACAGTGCCTAGTAAAGTTCCCCCTTCTGCCCATATCCTCAGATGATGCTTCTCGCAAACGGCCAGAAGTTTCTTCAGAAGGTCCATCTGGACCTTCCAAACCCTTTTCATCTCAACAGTAATCGTATATCCTCTACGAATCTCTTCCTCAAGGTTCATCATTACATCGAACTTACGTAATTATCCCAAATCGCTCCATCTTACAGCACCAAACAATCGTTTTGTATATGGAATGCTGATTAAAAAAATGACCAAAGTCAACCCGATAGAGTAATGAATCAAAGTATTCAAATACAATCCTGAAGGATGGACATCCAGGATTCCTTTGATGACGCGCACCAAAACTGACCTTCTATCCAGGGTATTTACACACAATATCAAAAGAGAATTCATACCGAACCAGCGAAGCAGTTTACATGTTAAAACAGTATGATTCTGAATGACTCTGCTCAACAAATAAACGAGCCAAGTAGCACCTACCGCACCTAAAACCTCCATTGGAAAAATCTTATATGTATATGTCGACATGTCCAATAATCCGAATCGTAGAGCGATAAGCCAACAGAAGACGAATGCAATCCAAACGTATATAGGAATCGGATGTCGTTTTGCATACCATCCTATTGCCAGAAACATAACAGCGGACAACCCCCTCATAAGCCCCCACGGAACAAAAGGAAAAAGTTTGTGTAAAAAGATCGCTCCACCAGAGATGGCAAAACAAAGGGCAAGTACTATCTCGTCTTTGTATCGAGTAAAAGACTTATTCACAAAATAGCCCAAACTTTGAAAGAAACACTTTGCCCAAAACAAAGCGACCAAAAACCACACTGCTTCTAACGATAATTTGCCAAATCGGGTCGGAAGTGCATCACCTGCCCAGAAAAGCGAGAGGACTTGAGCAATCGCAAAATTGAAATTTCCATCGAAAAGATAGCGCATCGGTGAAAGAATAATGATTGCCAACATTGTCACTAGAAAAGGAAGCAACAACCGAGATGCATATTTCTTTATTACACTCCAACTCAACTTCGTCGTACTCGCAAAAAAACCTGCTACGATAAAAAACAGAGGCATGTGGAATGAATAAATAAAGTGGAACAACCGCTGTCCTGGTGGTATATGACCGATCAGCATTAAGATAATACCAATCCCTTTCATAATATCATATACCGGATTGCGATTTCTGCTTCGCTCCGTCTGGGTAGGGACCTCACTGCCAGAAACAACCACTTCCTCAGAGTTGATTAAAAGAGACCTACTAAAACCTCTCTCCGATTTCATTTGAAACAATAACCACCGCTCACCTCAATAATACTCCCATTTACAAACGCGTTGTTGATACAAAATCTCACTGCATCCGCAATCTCCTTGGGATCGGCAAAACGCTTGATGGCTGTCTTGTTGTAGATGTTATTCCTGATTTCCTGCGGCTTGTTCTTCTGCCATTCCGTCTCCACGAATCCGGGAGCGATGGCATTGACCGTCGTATCAGTGTCCTCAAAGAACTTCACCAAGTTCTTGGCGAGAGCCAGGACGGCCGCCTTTGTCACACCGTACGACAAGGAAACGCTATGCGGGAGAATACCCATCAGGGAACCGGTAAAAACTATCCGGGAACCGTGAGGAATGACATCGAACAAGTCACGGATTAGATAAACATTGCTGTTGACATTCATCTGCATCACGCGTTCCCAACCTTCGTCATCGATTTCCTGCAGCCCTTTCCGCAAAGTCATGCCGGCATTGCAGACGATACAGTCGATATGCCCTTTCTCCCGCATCTTCATGGCGAAATCATGCATTTCCTGCTTGCTGGTCTGATCCACCCACAAGATTTCAAACGCATCGCTGACGGCGCCCAGCCTTTCTTTGCAGGGCTGTACGGAATCCTCGTCATAAGCATAGGTCACCGTAACATGATATCCCTCCTGCAACAGCATCTCCGCCGTCGCAAGACCAATTCCACGGGTGGCCCCGGTTACAATCGCATTCTTCATTTTACAACGTCGGGATTAGGTTGATGATCGATTTGACGGATAGTTCCTTCGTACCGTTCCAGGATGGTCTTCTTGATTTCGGTCGTGGATGCCCCTTCTCCCCTGGGGAAATAGAACACGGAAACACCCAACTCTTTCAGATAATCGTATTTCCCAACCCAGTCATCCCCGACGACAAACACGTCAATGTTCAATTTCCGGACAGCCTCCGTGTGGTCCAGGGTCTTCTGCGGAATCACGATATCCGGAAACTTGAGCGCCTTGATGATCGCAATCCGCTCCTCGAACGGGATGATGGGCGGATTCTTGTAACTGGAGACCAACTCGTCGGTACTGACCCCGACAATGAGCGTGTCACCCAATCCGCGGGCATATTCAATCATCTTGAGATGATTGGAGTGGAACATGTCGAATGTTCCGGAAGTATAAACGACTACTCTGTTGTTGTACATGGTTATGGTTTGTTTAAATAATCAGTATAAGGACGGTCAACGTCGTAAAAGACCTGGCCATGGCAATTTCCAACTTGCCTGGGAATCCGCCAGTCATTCCCAAAGGAGGAAGCCAGGCACTCTTCATAATGGATGGGAACGGGAACGCTGATCATCTCAAACGGCATATCGACCTTTCCTTCAAACCACTCTTTATTCCAGATATGGCGTCCCAAAGGAAGGACGAGCATTTCACCGACACGTTTGGTTTCCTCATTATTGTGTGCAGTCAGCAACCGCTGGTGCTCATATAGCAAAACCTGATAATCACCGGCGGTTTTATTCACGTACTTGTACCAAAGGTGCCGGACGAAATAGCCCAATCTCCTGACCGGCCCTCTCCCCTTGAGAGGTCGGTAGAAATAGACCAGTTTTCTGAAATACCATCTCTTGTTCAGAAGCGCTTCCATTTTCCGGATATCGTCCCTTAATTCCTCATCGTTGTCCGACACATTGTCATAAGGGAAAATGTCGATGAAAATACCTTGGTTGAAAGGATAGCGATACTCCCTTTCTGAAATCTGGATACCCGTCGTATCGCTGTTTCTAAGCCGGGAGAATGTACGGCAGAAAAAACGGTCCGTCGATTCATTCTGGAAAAAATACGGAGCGGAAAAAACGGACGGGCCAACCTCGCACAGCCTGTCATAATCCTTCCTGGGCATGACGATATCGATATCATCATCCCAGGGAATGAACCCGTGATGACGCACCGCTCCCAGCATCGTTCCGGCATGGGCAAACCATTGTAAATGGTATTTCTCGCAAACCTGCGCGAATGCATGAAGGAGGTCCAACTCTACGGCCCAGATTCTTTTCATCTCTGCGGAAACCAGATACCCATCCCTCTCTTCCGGCAGGAAGAAGGAATCATCGATCTGCAAACGAAGCGGTACCATGGGCCAATTGGTGTATGTGTATAAGTCGGAATCTACTGGTTCAAATGGAAAGTGTAGGGCTTTTCCGGATCGAAAAAAGTATCTCCGTGCATTGTGGGAGCATGTTTCGGCGTTCTCCAGTCTGAACCGAAAGATGCGGAAAGACACTCTTCATAACCAACGGGAACCGGAACTTGCAGCATCTCAAACGGGACATTAACTGTCTCTCGGAACCACTCTGACCGCCACAAATGCCTCCCCAAAGGATATATGACAGACTCTCCCACCCAGCCGGTTTCTTCACTATCATATTTCGTAATCATCTCGTGATGCTTATCCAAGTAATACCGATAGCCTCCTTTGAAGAAATACTTGTAGTAGAAATGCTTCAAGCCATAAACCACGCGCTTCACAACCCCCTTTCCCTTCTTGGGCCGATAGAAATGAATCATATTCCGCCACTGCCACGCGCGGTTACCCAAACGGGTCAGTTCCTTGTAGAAACCACTGCGCTCCCGAGAATCGGCCGGAACATGGTCTATCGGAAAAATATCGATGAAAATGCCTTGGTTGAACGGATACCGATAGGCCCGGTCATTCGCGAAAATCGCGGTA
>CAMJRT010000011.1 GCA_946408295.1 uncultured Bacteroidales bacterium | reverse complement strand
AAAACGCCCACCACCGAGTATCAGCCGGACAATCCGTTCACGCTGGTCCGCTACCTGGCCCGCGAACAGTACGGCAGCACGCCCCTGTTCTACGGACAGTATTTCGATGCCCCTTACGACATCAAGGACAATCAATACTGGGCACCCCTCAATGGGAAATATGTGTATGCCGACGGCCCGGGTGAAGTGGAGTACGAAGCGAAAGGCAAAATGCTGTTCCCGCGTATGTGGAGCGGCAGCGACCCGAAGTATATCCGCTTCTACGAGGCGTATATGGAGGGCGGCGGTGTCAAAGTGAGCGGAGCCGAACACGCCAAACCGACCTTCCTGCAAAACCTGTATTTCTTCTTCGACTACCAGTTGGGCTGGATGTACGGACGCTATTTTATGTGGAATTTCGTCGGACGGCAGAACGACTACCACAGTCCTTCTCCCGGAGAGATTTTCACGGGGAACTGGGAGAGCGGCATCGGCTTTCTGGATAAAATCCGCCTCGGAGACCAAAGTTCGGCACCGGATTATTTGCGGAACAACAAAGCCAAGAACCATTATTATTTCCTGCCCCTGCTGCTGGGACTGCTGGGCTTGTTCTTCCAGTTTGGACGCGATAAGCGCGGCTTCTGGATTACCTTCCTGCTCTTCTTTATGACGGGTATCGCGGTGGTGATTTACCTCAACCAGCCCCCGTATCAGGTACGCGAGCGGGATTATGCCTACGCCGGCTCTTTCTATGCCTTCAGCATCTGGATCGGGATGGGGGTGGCTGCCATTTACGAATGGCTCAAGGAGTGGAAAAATGCCTGGGGCAAACCGGTCAGCGCCCTGGCCATTTCCCTGCTTTGCCTCGGCGTTCCGGCCCTGATGGCGGCCCAAAACTGGGACGACCACGACCGCAGCAACCGCTACACGGCCGTCGAGATTGCTTCCAACTACCTCAACTCGGTGGGCAAGAACGGCATCCTCGTCACCCACGGCGACAACGACACTTTCCCGCTTTGGTATGCCCAGGAGGTTGAAAACATCCGCACGGACGTGCGTATCTGCAACACCTCCCTGCTCGGCACCGACTGGTATATCGACCAGATGAAATATGCCTGCAACGAATCCGCGCCGCTCAAACTCAGCGTGGGCCCGGAGCAATATCTCTACGGCACCAACGAGTATGTGTATATTTATGACAAAGATGAGAAAGTCCGTCCGATTTCCGAAGTGATGGCGGTGTTCCGCAATCCCAAGTATCGCCTGGCTCTGTCAACCCGCAAAGTGGATTTCATTTGGTCGCGCAAAATCAGCATACCCGTCAACAAGGAAAATGTGCTCAAATACGGCATTCTGGACAAGAAATACGCCGACCGGATTCCCGATGAGATTGTCCTGACGATGTCTCCGGACAAGAGTTACCTGTCCAAGCCCGAGTTGTTTATGCTTGATTTTCTGAGCAATTATCAGTGGGATCGTCCGCTCCATCTGCTGAGTATGGGCGGTGATTTGAACATCGGCATCAAAGATTACCTGATGTACGACGGCTTCTCTTACCGTTTCGTTCCCATCAAGAGCAAGACCAAGATGTCGCAGCCGGGCTTCACCGACCCCGAAGATCTCTACCATAAGATGACGGAGGTCTATAAATGGGACGCGCTCAAGCGCACCGACTGGTTTGTGGATTACCAGAACCTCTACACTTTTATGGGCGTGATGAGCCAGCGTATGCTCTATGTCACTTCCATCAAGGAAATGCTCAAGCAGGCGGACCGTGACAAAGAGGCGTCGCAATTGTGGAAGGACCGCGCCCGCCGCTTGCTGGACGATTGTATGGAGAATGTTCCCGAAGCGAATTTCCCGTTGGATGTTACCTACCTCGGTTTTTCCAATGAGTTGATGGTCTCCGACCTGGTGGACCTCTTTTTCAAAGTGGGCGAGAAAGAAAAAGCCCTCGAACTGGCGGAGCGCTTCTATGAAAAATTGAATGGCTCCCTCCATTTCTTCGGCACTTATCTGGACTATGCCTACGACAATTTCGATACGGTCACGCAACTCGGGATGAACCTGGGCAATATTTTGAAGAAAAACGGGGAGAAGGAGCGCGGACAGGAGATGATTTCGGAGACCATCGCCACCGCCTGTGCGTACGACGAAGATCTCCGCAAGGAGTTTATGAATGAGGAAATAGCGCAGTAGTCAGTGAGAAAGAATAAAATACGCCGCTGCCAACCCCGGCAGACCCCGGACGGGATATTGTTCCGCAATCTGGAATTTGCTTATGTGCCGGTCGGGTTCAATTGGCTGGAACGCTTTATTCTCAATAAAAAGCATAAGAAGGCCCTCCAAAAAGCCCGTAAAAAGGGCCTTGCCCTGCTTGCTGCCAACGAGCGCGTCGCCTTCGACCTCCACCGCTACTACCGCGTCCCGCAAGAGAACATTCAAGTGGTCGGTTGATTCGATTTCCGCTGATTATCGTACTTATTTTGGGCGGATTTGGAGAATAAGTGGTTTTTAACTACATTTGTCCTATTATGCGGGTTTGGGAACACCCTGTTGTGGCAAAACAAACCGCCCCCTTACATAAAAACATTCCGACAATGGCACAGATTCCAACCCCACACATTGAAGCCCGGGAAGGCGAAATTGCAGAGCGCGTACTGATGGGCGGCGACCCGCTGCGCGTGAAATATATGGCCGAGCGCTATCTGGAAAATCCCGTGCAATTCAACGGGGTGCGCGGGATGCTGGGTTATACCGGGCTTTATCAAGGCAAACGTGTCAGTATGATGGGGCACGGAATGGGCATCCCCTCGATTGGCATTTACAGTTACGAACTGTTCAACTTCTACGGCGTCAAGACCATCATCCGTGTCGGCTCTGCCGGGGCCTACCATCCAGACCTGCGCATCGGAGACCTCGTGCTGGCGATGGGTGCCTGCACCGATTCCAACTACGGCGCCCAGTTCCAACTGCCCGGCACCTTCGCCCCCATCGCCGATTTCGACCTGCTGCGCAAGGCCGCCAACTGCTGCGACGATAAAGGATACTCCTACAAGGTGGGCAACATTGTTTCCTCGGATGTATTCTATTCTGCCCATCCCCAGACGGACAAGTGGGTGAAAATGGGCGTGCTGGCCGTCGAAATGGAAGCGGCCGCCCTGTATATGAACGCCGCGCGCTGCGGAGCCGGGGCCCTGACGATCTGCACGATTTCCGATTTGGTCCTCCACGGCACGGCAACCACGGCGGAAGAGCGCCGCACGACCTTCACCAATATGGTAGAGGTCGCGCTGGAAACTTGTTAGGAATGCCCGGCACCGGCCGGGACAGGAACTATTTCAGGATTTTCTCAACGATGCGTCGAAGGGACTGCGCGTCAGTGGGCTGCTCGGCGTACATTTCACCGTCCGCAATCACATAAGTCGTGGGCAAATTGGCCACGTTGTAGAGCATCACATTCGTGGAAGCACCGCCCCGGATGTCACACACATTGACCCAGGGCATCTTCTGCGCCTTGACCACCTGCGCCCAGCCGAACTTATCCGTATCCAGCGCCACCTGATAGATTTGCAAACCCTTGGCGTGATATTTCTGATAGAGGGGCTTGAGTACATCCTGATTGAAAAGTTTCTGGGCGCCATCGGCGGAGGTCCAGAAATGCAGGAGGACGACTTTTCCCTCGACGGAACTGAGTTTGACCTTTTCCGAACGAATGTCGGGCAACTCTATTTCCGGGAAGCCGACGACGGCCACGGAATCAATTTTACCGGAGAAATCCATCTGCTTCATACGGGCAGCCGCCTCTTTCTGCAAAGCGCGGACATAGGGAGAGGTCGGATAAACGGCCGCCAGGGAATCCGCCAGGGAGCGATAGTGCAGTGCATCCATACGCTGGTTGAACACCGGCAACTCGCCCAACTTGCGGAAGATGACCGGAACGCTGGTCAGCGAGCGACTGTTTTCCACGATATAGCGCACGCTCGAACGATACAACTTGATGTAATTTTCATAATACTCCCGCCGCAGATTCGCTGCGTGCCGGGTGTTTTGGGGCAAATCTTCTAAACGGAGCGCCAGGGCGCGGCAACGGTTGTTGATTTTCGCATACTCCTTGTCGCTCTCCATCATCCGGACGGATTCCTCCGATCCTTCGATGGCGCAATGGCCGAGCGTATCCGCCTCCACACGAATCTTGTCGCCCTGTTTGACCAGCAGGCTGGCCAGGCGCATCCCGTGATAAGTCAAATAATAAAATTCCGGATTCGGGGAATCAAATTTCAACTTGCAGGAAAAACGGCCGTCCGGACGGGTAACGAGGGTATCCGTCGCCAGTTTGTAACTGACAAACTGTTTCTCAACGATTAAGGTGTCGGAGTCTACCCCCTCGATGCGGCCTTCCAACCGGGCGTAGTGACAGGATGTCACAAAAAACAACAAGGCGAAGAGCCCCATCAAATGCGAGCGCCGGAAAGAACGGACGGGGGCGGGATGAAAGCAAGCCATAAGAGCGGGGTTTAGGAAAGAGCCTCGAATTGTTGCAGGATGGAAGCGGCGATATGCGCCATCTCCTCTTGCGGCAATTGGAGTTTCTCTTTGCGGAAATCCAAATCCCCTTCCTGCTGCAGCGGAACCAGATGGATATGCGTGTGGGGGACTTCCATACCCAGCACCGCCACGCCGACCCTTTTGCAAGGAACCGCCGCCTTGACGGCAAGGGCCACTTTCCGGGCAAAAGCCCACAGTCCTTCGTAGGTCTTTTCATCCAAATGGAAAATATAGTCGTCCTCCACGTGCTTGGGAACGACCAGCGTATGACCGGCGGTCAGGGGTGCGATGTCCAGGAAGGCATAATAGTCTTCATTCTCGGCCACCTTATATGAAGGAATTTCGCCGCGGACGATTCGGGTAAAAATGGTTGCCATAGGCGTTGGAAATATTACAAAGAAATATCGAGAATCTCCATTTTCATCTCACCGGCCGGCGTCTGGGCGACGACCACATCTCCTTTGGTATGACCGAGCAGGGCCTTCCCGATGGGCGTAGTGACCGCTAATTTTCCGTGGGCAAAGTCCGCCTCGTTCTCCCCTACCAGGGTAAATTCCATCTCCTTGCCCAGGGCCAGGTTTTTGATCTTGACCTTATTGAGCAACTGTACCTTGTCAATTCCCACCTGGCTCTCGTCGATGACGCGGGCGGAGGCAATGAGGTTTTGCAGTTTGGCAATCTGGAGTTCGAGCAACCCCTGCTGTTCACGGGCCGATTCATATTCGGCGTTTTCGGACAGGTCACCCTTTTCACGCGCTTCCGCAATGGCCGCGGAAATCACCGGACGCTTGGCAATCGCTTCGGCCAGGTCCTGTTTGAGTTTATCCAACCCTTCCCGGGTCATATAATGGATATCCATCTTCGCACAAAAATTAAAGGAGCCCCGCTTGTAAGCAGAACTCTTGGTTAACAACTTTCGCAAAGGTAAGCAATCTTCCCCAAATCTGCAAATTTTCCCCTATACTTATAACTCAGACCAGCAGCAAGGCGATCTGGCATCCGAGGTAAGCGACAAGCCAGGCGAGGCAACACTGGAAAACGACCATAAAGAGCGCCCACTTGCCGCCCAACTCCGCCCGGACCGTGGCGATGGTCGCCACACAAGGCGTATAGAGCAGGCTGAAGATGAGGATCGGAACAGCCTTCAGTGCGGTCAGTGAAGACAAGACATCCAGCACGCCCAACGTCGAAACGACGCTCTCCTTGGCCAAGAAACCGGAGATGAAAGCGGTCACCACGCGCCAATCATCCAAGCCGAGCGGGGCGAAAAGCGGCGCCAGAAGCCCGGAAATCCAGGCCAACATACTCCCTTCGCCATTTTCCACCATATTAAAGTGGATGTCCAGCGTCTGCAACAGCCAGATGATGATGGTCGCCAGCAAAATGACGGAGAAAGCCCGCTCCAGAAAGTCCTTGGTCTTCTCCCAGAGTAACAAACCGACATTGCGTATCCGGGGCAAACGATAATTGGGCAATTCCATAATAAAAGGAGCCGCCTCCGAACGTTCCAGTTTTTTCCCGGCCAGCGCCGTCAGCACACCCATCAGAATCCCCAGCAGATACAGTCCGCAAAGCACCAGACCTCCGTGATGCGGGAAGAAGGCCGTGATGAAAAAGGCATAGATGGGAATCTTGGCCGAACAACTCATAAAAGGAATAAGCAGGATGGTCTTCAAGCGGTCGCGTGAGGAAGGCAGGGTGCGCGTCGCCACCACGGCCGGCACACTGCATCCCAGGCCCATCAACAGGGGAACGATGCTTCGCCCGGAAAGACCCAGTTTTCGCAAAAGTTGGTCGGTCACAAAAGCCACTCGCGCCATATATCCGCTGTCCTCCAGCATCGAAAGGAAGAAAAACAGAATCACGATGATGGGTACGAAACTGACGACTGTCCCCACCCCGCCGAAGAAAGCGTCCGACACCAGCGAGCGGACGAAGGGCGCGATATCCCAACGGACCATCGCCGCATCGGTCAAGCCGCCCAACGCGTCGATACCGCTTTGAAGCAGTGCCTGCAAAGGAGCGCCGAGCACATCGATGGTCAGGTAAATCATCAGGCACATCACCGCAATGAAAATGGGGATGGCGGTCCACTTTCCGGTCAGCACCTTGTCAATCCGGCGGCTGCGAAGATACTCCTTGCTCTCGCGGGGCTTAATGACCGTCACTTCGCACAGGCGGTGGATGAAGGCATAGCGCATATCGGCAATCGCCGCCGCGCGGTCCATCCCCCGCTCGCGTTCCATCTTTTCTACCAGTTTGTCAATATAATGGTGTGTCTCGTCCGAGAGGTCGAGCATCCGTTCCACCCAAGGGTCTCCTTCCACCAGTTTGGTGGCGGCAAAACGCGTGGGAATCTTCACCGCTTTCGCGTTTTCATCGATCAGGTTCATCACGGCGTGCAGGCAGCGGTGAACGGCACCGCCGTGGTCGTTTTCGTCACAGAAATCCTTGCGGGCCGGGAGTTCCTGGTATCGGGCTACGTGCAGGGCGTGCTCCAACATTTCTTCTATTCCTTCGTTGCGGCCTGCGGAAATCCCGACGACCGGAATGCCCAGCAAGCGCTCCATTTCGTTGATGCGGATGCTGCCGCCGTTCCCTTCCAGTTCGTCCATCATATTCAATGCCAGCACCATCGGAACATCCAGTTCCATCAACTGCAAAGTCAGGTACAGGCTGCGCTCGATATTTCCCGCGTCTGCGAGATTAATCAGCCCGCGTGTGTTTTCATCCAGAATGAACTCGCGGGACACCAGTTCCTCCTCCGTATAGGGCGTCAGGGAATAAATGCCCGGCAAATCGACAATCGAGGCGCCGGGATGGTGGCGGATTTCGCCGGTCTTGCGGTCCACGGTCACGCCGGGGAAGTTGCCCACGTGCTGGTTGGAGCCCGTCAATACATTGAAGAGCGTCGTCTTTCCGCAATTCTGCTGGCCGGCCAAGGCAAAAATCAACGGCGTCCCTTCGGGAAGCGGGTTTTCGTGGTCTTTGGAATGATACTTACCTCCTTCACCCAGACCGGGGTGCTGGTCCGGGGCAAAATCTTTCCCGGAGAAAGGACAGGTGGCGGAACAAGTACCGCAAGAAGAAACACGGGCACAAGAGGCAGCCGCTCCCTTGCCGGAATCCATCGCCTCTCCGGACGCTTTTTCCAAAGGATGGATGGTGATTTTAGCAGCATCCTCCGCCCGCAGGCTCAAAGCGAAGCCTCGCACTTGCAACTCCACCGGGTCGCCCATCGGCGCCCGTTTCACTACTTTCACCTCCGCTCCGGGAATCAAGCCCATACTTAGCAGATGCATTCGCGACGCACCTTCTCCGCCCACCGCCTCTATGATGGCGGATTTTCCCGTTTCCAACTCTTTCAGGACCATTGTTTCTGCTTTTCGGGTGCAAATTTAGTGCATTTCCCGAATAAAAGCAATCCGTTAAAACAAATCATCCAAGGTCAAGACAGTTTGAAAGATGCCGGAGTAGGCATTGTTTTTAAGACCGTAGGTCGTAATAAGAGTGGGAAATATATTTTTCTTCCAACCTATTTTCTCCCCGATGGAAGAAATTTTGTTCCTGAGATTCCGTTCGCCGTCTTTGTCGAGTGAAAAGTCTCCCGAATAGAATTTCATTTCACACAAATTGATATTGTTGTCCGCCCTGTCGATGAGCAAATCCACCTGGGCACCCCGCTTCGTTTCATCTCCGGGAACAACATAATTGGATGTTTGAGTAGTAACTCCACTGATTCCCAGCGCATTTTTGATGGGTTGGATGTGAGACTGACAAATCCGTTCGAAAGCGAAACCTTCCCACGCGTTTATTCCCTTTTGCCGGGCGCTGTTCTGCCAAAAATGTTCGTCCGGCTTACCTCTCCCATCCAGATATTTCAAATAAAAGATACAGAAAAAGTCTTTCAATCTATATAGCGGTTGCCTGCTTGAGCCAAAGACCCGGACATATTCTTCCACAAAATCAGCCTCTATCAGCATTTTCAACATCGTACTCAAGCCACCGCCGTAAGGGATACCTGCATTTTGCGCAATTTCGCTTCTCGTAAAACCATAGTTCCGCTTGGAAAGCGCGCGCACAATGTCCATATATTTCTCTGCGTGAGCGAACAAAGTGTTGAACAAACGCTTGAACTCTCCTTTCAACGGCGCCTGCTCTCTAAATATAATATCATCTATATTTTGTTCCACACTCTTGCCCGGAACAAAATAACTTAAATAATAAGGAATGCCCCCAAGCGCCATATAGGCACGGACAATATCATATCTCCCCAGACTGATATTTTTGTGTCGGAAAAAGTCTTCTGTTTCTTTGAGACTGAATGGGCTTAACTTTATTTGACAAGTCAGCCGGTTGTAGAGACCACCCTGGTTCTCAATGATATTGTCAAGAATCCAGGAACTCGAAGAACCACAGATAATGAGAAGGATATTTTTATCGGCCGCCCAACCATTGTAGAAATTCTCGAATGCAGACAGAAATTTTGACTTGGGCGTATCCATCCATGGGAGTTCATCGATAAAAACGACCTGTTTCCTCTTGGACTTCTTTTTCGCCAAAAGGGTTTTAAGCCGGAAAAAGGCCTCCAACCACGACTTCGGACAAGTCATCTCGCCGTCCTCACCAAACAGAATCAATGAATAATGAAAAGCCTGCAGTTGGTCTTTCATCGTGATGGGAGTCGTTTTGTCGTATGGAGACAACCCGGTATGCTTGAACGCAAACCGATTATTAAAAATTTCTGTAACAAGGAATGTTTTACCGACTCTCCGTCGTCCATAAATAGCGACAAATTCTGATTTCTCGCTATTGTACAAGCGTTCAAGCCTTGCTTGTTCTTCTTTTCTGCCGATAAGTAACCCCATATTTGTAGCATTAAAAGTTGCCGCAAAGGTATAAAAAAATATCGTTGCGGCAAAATATAAAATTAAAAGTTGCCACAAAAACCAAAAAAGATGCGGTTGCGGCAACTTTCATTAATCTTGAGGGAGAAACCCATCAGAACAAGGTATAGTCGGACATATAGTCTATTTCCCAATGGACGGTACTGTAAATCTTTTCGCCGACAGCGGCGGTGTAAGCGCCCGTAAGGTCGAAATAGATCTTATTATAGTTGTTGCCGTTGGTGCCTATCTTGAAGCCGCCGGACGACTTGAGCGTACCACCGTCATATTGCATCGCAAAACTGATTCCAGCCTCACCGAATTCCTCAACACGGGTGGTGGATTTGTCTTTGCTCTTCAACGGGGCGGACGCAGCGACGGCGCTTTCCCAGCCTTCCGTCACCTCATACATTTTGTAGGGGGTGTTGTCTTTCCAAGCCAAGTTGGTGATATAGCCGGATGATGTATCGCCTTTGGTCCTGAGCCGTTTCACGCAGAACATGCCGAACATCGACTGGAACAATTCCGTTCCGCTCAAAAATTCATACTCCACACGAATCGTAACGACACCGTCTTTGAAAGTCCATTTCTTGGTCGCCTTGGCATAAGCGTTTTCCGGGCCTTCGGGGCTGTAGGCGCGGGCGACAAGGCTGGTCTGCTCGATTTCAACGAGACTGGCGCCCTGAAAGGATACCGTACCGGTCTCACTGACGGTATTACCGTCTATCTTCAAAGAGAACATACGGTCACTTCCGTCAATGCAGATATTCTCCCATCCGTGGAGGACACCGCCCGAATAAGTTTTCTGGGCGGGCTCCCGTGCGTCATAGGTCTGGACGGCCGCTTCGGCCTCACCCGCCAGGAACAATTCTTCTCCGAGGGAGAAGGAAGCGCCGCTGCGCGTGCAGCTGACCGGTTTACCAAGTCCCCAGTTGTCATAATAGTCCGGATAGGTGCTTCCTCCGGTGTAAGCCTTGTTCCGGTAATAGAAATCGTGGCGAATCCAGGAACTGGAGTTGGCTTTACCCATATAAACGTACAGGCGGGTAGCCGTCTTCTGCACATACATACCCCAGGAAATGTTTTTGGGGAAGGAGAGGCTGCTTCCGTCCGAGAAATTGACAGAAACATTCCGCGACTGCTCCACGACACTCGTCACCTCCTGCTCTCCGTAAGAAACCGGATAAGGAAGGGCGGATATGCCGGTAGAAACGCCGTCGCACAGCCAGTTGCCGCTTTCGGGGTCAATACGGTACAACGGATTGGAAGCATAGGGATAACTGCCTTTCACCCCGTTTACCTTCCAATATCCATCCGAAGATACGCTCAAAAAGGCGCTGCGGCTGCTCGGGAGTTCTACGGAACTGCCGTTGCTGAAACGCATAGTGAAACTGTCGTTACCGCTGTCGATGCCGTTCAGGAGCGTGCCTTGGGGAAGGGCGGTGAAAAAGTCTTTGCCGATGGTCGGGGCCGGAAGGGGTGTCGCCGGCTCTTTCGCAGAACAGGACAAAAGGACGGGAAACGTAAGAATGGCAAGCTGTGCTGCAGATAATTTAGCGCTCATGGTTCACTTTATTGTTCTAATTACCCAGGCTCTCCAGCCACTCGCCCTGGCAGTCGTAGATGTACTTGGACATCGTGGCCATGCCGCGGATGCTGGGATGGACATAGGATTGTTTTTCCAGACAGTTTCTGCCAAGGGCCAGAAAATCCACATATTGGGCGCCATAGCGTTCTGCGATAGAGATAAGGGCTTTCCGTTCCGCCTGTGAAAAACGGTCACAGATAATCAGCAGGAACTGCACATTCGGAAGGTCCGCCCTGATTTTATGCATCAGTTTCACATAGCTTTCGATATACAGGGATTCGGACAGCGTCGTGTAATCCGTTTCGGCTTTCGCAAAGATGGCCTGCATCTCCGCCTCAGTGGGGTGTACCATATCTTCTTCCGACATGGGGACCCCTTCAATCAGGTAATGATTTTCCCGTACAAGGTCGTTGGTACCCGCGTTGATGATGATGAGGTCGGGGTTACCCACCCGTTCCTGCGTGTAACGCGCCACCATCGAGGTGTTGTCATAACCGCCCATGCAAGAGCCGGACCAGGCGTCGCTCTTCTCAAGAACCGCATTGGACATATAATTGTAAATCAACTGCCACCAGTAGGTCTGCCTTACATCCACGACTTCGATGTCCGCTGCCGCCCGGTCCGCTTCCGCACGCGGATAATACGCGAGATTCCCCGTGTTGATATAGCCGGAGAAAGTGGAAATCGAATCGCCGATGAGACTCACCTTGACCGTCTTGGACGAAGGGGCCGGCTGTGCCGACACCTCGGCGACGCAGCGCACTGCCGCACCGATGGACTTGGAGCCGCCTCCTATGGTTCCCTTGGCCGAGGAAGAGAAGGTCACCAACTGGGCCAGGTTCCCGTTGGCGTGGTCGCAGGTCCAGTAATATCCGGTGTGTGCCGTTTCGTCCACATGTACCCCCGAATTGCTGTAATAGGAACGCGAAGTGGCGTTGAAATGGTAGTCGGTCGCGCTTTCGGTATAGCGGTAATAGATCGCGTTCCAGTCTCCGAGCGATAGCGAGGATAATTCGGTCTTGGTCGGCACACGATAGCCGGGAGGACAAGGATCGTACATCGTTTTTTCCGAAGCCCAGACGCTGGTGTTGGCGCCCGTCTCCCACTTGGTGGTGACATCGATGAAAGCGCCGGGATGGCTCAGCGTGTAGTCCAGCGTCGCGTCGCTTTTGACCTCATGGGTAATAACCCCTGCGGGCTGGAAAGCCATCAAGGTATTGTACGCAACATGATAAGGGGCGGGGAAGGGGTCTTTACGTCCCCATTGGTACAGGAGTCCGACCGGCTGGGTGGAGCCGGTACCGGGACCGACCGCCCCCAGGTTGGTGTCCATGATGCGCGTGCCGTTGGCCATTTTGGCGCAGGACGGCAAGCTATTCGTAATCCAGATATGCCAATTCCAGAGAATCTCCTCTCCCGATTTGGCGGCGATGGACGCGCTGCCCGCCCGTCCTTGGAGGGTAAAGGTGACGCAGTGCTTGCTCAAGCCGATGTCGGTGAGAAGATACCCGAGAGCGCCCCCGTTGAATTCGCTCGGAGAGGTCGTCTGGCTTTCCCAGTACTCGACGGCACTATCGGCGGCCAGCGTCTCGAAACTGTTTCCCTTGACTGCGCAGAATTTGAAAGGCAGCGCCGTATTGGTCTTGCAGACATTGTAGCAGTTGGCGCTTTCTTCAGCATCCAGCACCGTATATTGTCCAATCCGGATGGCTTCCATCGGTTGGATGACAGAGCGTTTGACCGTATAGTCCTTGTAGGTGAGGAATTCATCGACCGCCTGATACTTGTCATACACCACAATTTTGAATCCGGAAGACAAGGTGCCGACAGGAACGGCAAAATAAACGGTCTTTCCCTCCTCCGTCAGCGTCAGACCGCCGGGAAAGTCCAAGTAGAGGATGTTGTTTCCGCCACTGTAGTTCTGTGTCCACTCAGACACTTCCTTGTTGGTATTGATGACGGCGGCCACATCACCCCAGAGTTGGTCCCCGGAATTGAGAGAGACCAGTTTGATGCGCGAGAGGATCTGGGAGCCTTTGAGCGTCAGCATCAGCAGGCCCGAGAGGTTGTAGAAATTCGCATCGGAATCAGGGGTGGGAAGGACAGCCAGGGCCGGGTTCATCCCTTCAGCAAATCCACCTTCCTTTCCCGTTTGCGTTTGGGGAACGCGGAAATTCACGCTCCCGCCGCCCTTGCTGATGCCATTTGCGGCAGGATAGAAGCAGAAATAGGGGGCGACGGAACCCTGGACGGTGCCCTCGAACACGCCGGAAGAGGTGCCTGCGCCGCTTACGAGTTGCAGGATACCTTTCCCTCCTCCGGAAGAGAAACAGGCCAGTTCATCATTTTCCGACCAGAGGACTGCTCCGCCGGACAGGCTGGTTTTCAGTGTTTCCGGATTATTGGCCTTGATGCTGAACCATACGGATGATTCCTGGGGCTCTATTTCCGTGCGGGAGCAGGACTGCAATGAGAACAAAATGGCCAAGCCCAGGGCCAGAAAGCAAAAATTCGTCTTTTTCATTTACCATTCTCCTTCTATTACGGTTTCATAACCCTCCGTACCCATCATGGGGGAGGCGCAAATCACTTGGTTTACAAGTTTCCAATTTCGAACCAGAAGCGTGGGTGTCGAATATCGTTTCATATTCATACTCAACCGATTATATAACTATTTCAAGTACTTGTCCGCGAAGCGGATGTAGTTGCCCCAATCGTAGGACAGGATGTCGTGTTTGCCTTCCCGTATATGGTAGGCTACATTTCCTTCGAGGCTGGGCTGTCCGGCGGCCGGCCATTGCTGAATCTGCAGGCCGGGGACACCGAGGAATTCATACACCTTCGAGGCTTCCAGCGCGCTGGTAAACTCTCCTTTAGGATCCGCCCAGCGATCGCCCGTCGCACTGGCGATGTAGAGCGGCCGGGGAGCGATGAGTGCCATCAGCTCGTGCTGGTCCACGGGAAGTTCGGCTTCGCGGTTGCTGTAGGCGTGGAAGTTTTCGCAGAACCAGTGCGGGAAATGATGGTTGAGGTCTACGAAAACCTCGCCCTGCATCCTTCGTGAAAGCGCGGAACCCCCTGCCCCGGAACAATTGGAAATCACCAGTGCGAAGCGTTCATCCTGCGCACCGGCCCACAGGGAGGTCTTTCCTAGGCGCGAATGACCGACGACGGCCACACGACTGGCATCGATATCCGGGTCCGACTCCATGTAATCCATCGCCCGGCTGAGACTCCAGGCCCACTGAGAGATAGTCCCCCACTCGTCCGGTTCCGGCCAGGTCTGCCCCTTCCGGAAACCCAGCGCCGCGATGCCATTCTGCCAGCCATCGTGGAAATCGGGGTCGGTGTCGCCGCGATAGAAGGTCAGCAAACCATATCCTGCCGAAAGAATCTGTTCCAATGGCCAGCGCCGGCTCTGCGCCCCGCGTTCAAAAGTGGACACAACAGCGTAGCGTTTGAGCTGCGCTTTGTCCGGCATGATGATGTCAGGGTCTGCGTTGACCGCCCAGTTGCCTTGGAAATTGATGCCGGCGAACATCGGCACGGGGCCTTCCGCCTGCCGGGGCAGATAGATAAGCAGGTTCAGGCAGTATTTGT
Source organism: uncultured Bacteroidales bacterium (assembly GCA_946408295.1). Next base: position 391 of record CAMJRT010000011.1, on the reverse strand, counting down.
CGTTCTTGCCCAGATAGAGCTTGACCTGCTTGCGCCGGGACAGGCCCCCAAGGGCGCTGTCAGACGCTTCCACCAGTTCAAAACGCATATCGGAACGCGGCGCAGGGGATTTGCCATAAACCTGTTCCGTGAATACTTTGAGAATTTCCGGCCTGCGGGCAGAAAACCATTGCTCCGGGGTAGCGACCGGGGTCCCGTCGGCCATGACAAGGGGATCCGGCAGGATATAAGGCGGTACGGCTGACTCGTCATACTGCGCCTGGTGGGGCTTCGGGCCGACCGGCTGGGCTTTTTCCGGCTCCAGCACAGCAGCATGGGCCGCCAACTGCGCCGTTTCCTTCACCCACGGCTCTATATGAGGCGGATCAAAGGTGTTGCCGACAACATTGCG
>CAMJRT010000010.1 GCA_946408295.1 uncultured Bacteroidales bacterium | reverse complement strand
CCTGCATCGCCGCAAGGTGGGCATCCGTCCCACCGGCAACCACGTTCGTCGCACGCGCCTGGTTGTACCTGTCCCTCTGCATCTCCTGCAAACGCCGAAGAAGTCCAGCGTTCTCGGGGGAATCGACGTAGTTCCGGGCGAGCAGGCGGTTGTACCGCGCCATCTGGTCGCGGAAGTCCGCGTTCAAATCGGCACGGGCCTGGGCGTTCGCCTGCGCGCTACCTACGGCCCCTATCCCCGTGGCGGCCAACGATCCGAGAGCCGCCAAAGCAGCCAAACTCACACTCATGGCAACGAAGGTTTAGTCGACGTCAATGGTGCACTTGTCCGTCGAGTTGTAGACCCAGCCGGAGGCTGTACGGTCATACGACACCGTCTCGATCAGACCCGCCGCCACATACGTCAGGCAGATGCCCTCGCCGGAACCCTCGCCCTTGTACGAAACCGTGTAAAGGTGCTGCTGGTTCCCCGTAATCTTCGCCACCTGGTCCCCGCACTTCAACGAATCCAGCACCGCACCGTCAATCGCCGCGATGTCCGTCGCCGTCACACGGCGGATGGAAGTGAACTTGCCGCCGGCGCCACAGAGCGCCTGGAGGTCTTCGTGAATCAAATAAAGCAGGTCCTCCAGGTCGATGTCCCGGCGGAACTTGTTGGATGTGGGATTCTTTGCCATAACTAAAACACTTTTCCCAAAGATACACCGCACCTCTATTATAGCACTCCGCTATTTGACCCCATACTCCATAACACGCTGATTCACTTGCTTATCTCACATATTTTCACTATCTTAGTGTTGGGAATGATACACCTCTCTACCATTCCAAACCGATATGGAGATCCTATCACGGGTCCCATCCTCAACAAAGGAATCCCTTAAGCATGCTTTACCACCCTACGCACGATACCAGGAGGGAGGAGATAAGCATTTGAGGCGATGCAGTAAATCGGTAAGAGTGAGGCTCCAGTTAAAGGAAACCGCCCGGCATGGAGAGTCCTCATACCGCCCCTTGTGCCTGCCCGTGTGCCCCTGGGTGCGTGTGTCCAGTGTATCGGTGTCAGGCATAGGAGAAAGTGCGCCTTTCAAAATCTGCCATTCCCACGACTGCCCGGCCTTTCCTCTCCATGAAAGATTGAATGATCCCGGCCAGCTGGCCTCCTTCCTGCCCGTCCAGGCTTGTTAATCGGCTCTCCCGACTGCTACCTTATTGTTCCCGGTGTGCAATCGTCCGTCCCGGCCTTATCCCGGTGTATCTCGCCCAGGGCGATGAGCCGGAAAACATAACCGCCTGACAACCAGCGTGTTACAACCGCAACAACGGGTATTTTACCTTGTAGTAGGTAGGACAAAACAAGATTTTGTCCTACCCTACAAGGGTAAAATACTCATGGTGTGCAATTTTCGTGACGCTATTTGACCCAGGTTATTGTGTTTTGGGACATACCTGGGACGGAGACCGGAGGAAGGCCAGGGAGGGCAGGCGCGACCCGGAAAAGGGTAAATAATCGGGGCGAGCCCCTCGTCCAGCCTATTTCCGGACAAAGAAACGGCCATTTCCCGGAAAAAATTCAAAAATTTTTCATGTATAGAATATGCCTTCCAGCGCGTTGTAATGGCGATTTTAGAAAATCTTTGTACTTTCTGCTATATTTTCTTGTTTTACCTATTGGTTTATTCAAAATAATTATTGTAACTTTGCAGTAGGAAATTCAAACAACACCTTTTATGAAGAAGTTACTTTACATCTGCAAGCCTTCCGGGAACTGCGATTACGATGAGATTCAGTTTCACGGCACAATGAAGGAGGCGGAGGAAGACGCCCGGATCAAGAGCCTTGGCGTATCCGGTCGCGCTTACACTGTCATTGCCTTGGGCAAGGACGATTACTTCGGAACTAACCGCGCCGAGTGGGAACTTGTTTCCGGCTGGAAGCACGGAGTATTGACCTTTGGACTCGCTTACTGATATGGAAAGGGAAGACGCAATTAGGGCAATGGTTCATTATTGCCGTGAGTTCATTGAGGACTTTAACCTTCGTGCAGACGTGGTATTTGTCCGCGCTGCCCGGCTTCGTTGCTCGTTCGAACATATTGATAGTTCGTTCATGACCGAGATCCAGGACAAGATAGACGAGTGGAGGGAAGATTACGATCCGTCCGGAGAGTTTGCGGACGTGACCGCTGAAGACCTTATTTGGCAAATGTAACATTTAACACCTTATAGACATGGAAACGACAAAAAGCACCTCGCCCCGGGTCTATGTGGGCACGTGGAAGAAGTACAACGAAGGTAGCCTTAAGGGCAAATGGATTGACCTGGCCGACTTCTCCGAGTATGACGATTTTCTCCGCTACTGCGGTGTAGTCCATTCGGACGAGCGCGACCCGGAGTTTATGATCCAGGACTGCGAGAACTTCCCGGACGGCCTGGGCGTGACTGAATGGCTGAGCCGTGAGGACTTCCAGGACGTCAAGGAGGCCATGAACGCGCAGATTGAGGAACAAGTCCGGCTTGAGGTGGGCGCACCCTCCTGGGAGATCGTGGACTACTCCGAAAAGGCTCTTGCGGTCATCGGTGACACCCGGTCAATTTCCGGCCAGTTGAAGACCCTGGGAGGCCGTTTCAATGCACGGCTTTCCTGCGGTGCTGGCTGGATCTTCTCCAAGCGCAAGGAGGCCGAACTGCGCGCCTTGTTGCAGGGCGCGGACATCACTCCGGCCACCTCCGCGCCCAGGGAGGACGGAAAGAAATACCGGGACGAGTATGTGCGCTACGTTGAGCAGATGAACGAGACACCCTATTGGAAGGACTACTACCTCAAGCACAAGAGTTATGCGGTCAAGTTGTCGGACGGCTGGGTGATCATTGACTCGCCCCGGATTGAAAACAAGTTCTGCTTCCACGATGAAGGACCGGACTACGAGTTCTACAAAACGCTGATGGCGGACGAGAAGAAACTCCGCAACTACTTCCTTTCCGAGAACCTGGACGGCCTGGACAAGGAGATAGAGAGACTTAAGGACGAGACCGAACCGCTCTACACCCGGCCTATGAGCCAAAACCAGGTGGAAGTCCTGCCCGGTCGCGCCATTTTCGGATACTACGACTATATCCACGGCAAGAAAGAGCCCCGGCAGATCACCCAGGAGGAAAGGGCGGAACTGCTGACCGCCTACGGCATTGTCCGCGAGGCTTTTGAAAAGCGCTTGCAGACCTACCTCAAGAAGTACGGAGTGAGCAAACTGCACACCTGGACATACTGGGCGGACGCTTGACCCCTGCCCACCTCTGCACCTCGCCCGGTGAGGCTGATCCCCTTACACCGGGTGCAAAGAAACCCTTAAACACCATTTATTATGACAATGACCCTTTTTAGAGTGCAGTATTTCGCATTCGACCGAAATGGAGACAGGCAGTTTTGTGTGGAGAAGATCACGGACTCCGCAAAGACCGCGAATGAGGTAGCAGAAGAATACCTTGCCGAACTCACCCGGGAATCCAAGGAAACCGAGTTTGAACTCTTTATCCGGGTTGAGACGCAGAAACCCGGCATCATCAGCAAGGACGGAGTTATATACAAGTATCTTGACTCCGCGATAATCTACTCCTACGATGGCCACGAGATTAGCCACCATAAGGACATTGAAAACCTTTACTACTAAACCGCCATGCTCTACATTATCCTCCCTATCCTGGCCTTTGTGGCCTTCCTGCAACTGACTGACACCAATAACAACTGATACCGCCATGAAAAAGACCCTTATCACCCTCTTTCTCCTCGTCCCGGCACTGATGGCCGGGGCGCAGGAGAAAAGCGCCCAGGGCGCATTTAAGCGCGAAGGAAAGACCTTTGTGCAGACCAGATCCCAGGCCACCGCGAAAGACATCGCAACGGCCTACACCTGGAGAGACTCCAAGGGAAACGAGTATCCCATTTTCCTGCACACCTACACCAAGGGAGAGAAGGCCGGACGGACAACGGCCTATGTTGTCCGCACGTCCGCGAAGACCGGGAAGGAGTACAAGTACTACCTTCCGGACGGGGAGCAGATTGCGAAAGAGATACTGAACGAAACCAAATGAACCGACCGATATGGAACTGAACGAAATCAAGGCGAAGATTGCCGAACTCCGCAGAACCGCTACCGAACTCGCGGACGAATGTTATCAACTCCGTGCGAGAACCGCCAATCCGCACCAAAAGAGTGTTGCCGATTATCTGCAATACGAACTGACCGCTATTTCCTGCAAACTCTCCGACATGGAAGAGACGGAAGAACACGATAAACCGACACTTACCGATGCGCAGATACTTGGCGATACCTCGGAGGCTGACACCATTTCCGATTGGTGGACGGACTTGGAACTATGCGACAAATGCGAACTCGCGAACATTCCATACCCGACCTGCGACTACGGCAGGGGGGACGATTACATTGAGGCAGAAGACCGCGCAGACAAGTGGTGGAACTCTCGCACCTATGAGCAGAAGAAAGACATTCACGATTCCTTTGAGGAATACAACGAGGAATAACCCCTAACACCAAACAATATGGAACGGATTGAAGAAATCATCGGAAAGGAAGAGACGCGCGAACTGAAACAAGAGTTTTCGGACTTGATGCACTCGGACAACGTGACCTACGAAGACGTAGAGGAACTTCTCCTTGGCTACGGCCTTGAAATGGACTACTTTGAGTGCCTGATTGGCATTTGATTCAGGACTTGTCCACCCCACGGACAACACGGACGGGATTGGCTGATACCCATACCCGTCTGCCAAAACTCTAACACCGATACACTATGTTTTTAGCAACGAACAAGCAGATTGCGTATCTGCAAGACCTCGCGAACCGATGCGAGATTATCAAGATGCGACACCCGTCCTTGATTCCGCAGGGACTTACCCACATTAAGTGGGAGGACGAGGGAGTGACGAGCGACAAGGCTTCGCGCTGTATCCAGTTCTACAACGAGATTTTACGCAAAGCCGATGCAATCCTACACCCGATGCCGAAAGTGGCTGAAACGGAAGATTTGCCTGCCTAAAACCGATAATGCGATACGATATGGAAAAGAAAATTAAACGCTTGAAGAAGGCAATCATGCAAGAACGTTTTTCCTTCACTTACGGAGAAAGGGAATGGTATGGTTTGCACATCAATGTTGGCCCGCTTTTCTGCTCCTACGGAAAGATTGGGTACGAAATCTACGTCTATGGATATGGGACACTACTCTACGATTACGAACTTGAACGAATTACCGAAGATTGCAACTAATAAACCGATAAAGCCATGATTACATTAGGTATTGTGCTCCTGGTCATCCTGGCCATCTGCATCTGTTCAATTATCAGTTACGAAATAAACAAGTAAACGCCATGGAAGAAGAACTTGAAACCATGCTCGAAACGATTGAAGAAACCGAGCACAAGCACGAAGAAGCACCGGAGGAGGTGCAGACCGAGGCTCAGACCGAAAAGGCCGTGAAAGCGCCAAAGAAGGACGAGAAACCCTCACCCTACGAGATCGCTATCCTTGCGGAGATGAGACGCAGGGCGGACGATGGTGACGAACTTCTCAACGATGCCCTTGCTAATCCGGATAAGAACATCAAGGACTGTTTCCGGTACGTAACCTCCCAGGCCCGTAAGAAGGCCGTAGGGAACTGCGCCATGATTGAGGACAGTGTTGTGTATGCGTGGGCGCACCACTACTACATTGAGAGCCGGGCCACCATTGACAAGGAGATGAAGGCCGAGACCAAGAAAAAGGCCGTGGAAAAGCCTCAACCGCCCCAGAACGTCCTGGACATCACCCAGGCGATCCTGTCCTCCACAACGGACGAAACGCCCGGAAAGAAGGCCAAGAAACGCGACAGCCTGGAGGCCGGATTCGTCCCCATGCAAAGGTACACCGACATCAAGGAGGCCAGGAAGGGAAGCCGGGAACAAGCCAAGTCCGTTGAGCAGATGGATATGTTCGCGGATTTCTTCGCGACCGAGTAAAAGACCATATTCCTGCACCCTTGAGTGCGGTGCAGGAGTACCAATACAACACCTAAAAACACACAAGAGATGAAACGCTTGAACAAGATCCAAAAGGAGATTGAGGGACTTGCAGGGCAAGTGCCCCAACTGAACGGAAAGCAAATGGAGTGGGCGAAAGGCGCGTACCGCTACAACGTGGGTATCCGCGAGGACAAGCATGAGGTGCGTTGCCCGGACTGCGGTAAGACAATCCAGGTCGCAGGAGATGACCGGGATATGAACTGCCCCCACTGCGGTACGAAGATCCACGTCACCAGGTATTACGATGTCTTCCGGCAGAACAAAAAGAGGGAGAAATTCTTCGTAATCATGAACGTTGTCGGAGGCTGGCAGGTTACGCGCCTGATCCTCATGCAAAGGGAGGTCTATACCCGGAAACCCAATACACCCTGGGTCTTCTACGAGGTCTGCCAGGCCTGGAACAAGCCGGAGATCAAGACAACCTATTTCCGTTCCCTTCCGAAGACCAACATGATGTGCTATCCGTACAACCCATACAAGTTATGGGATTGGGGACACGAATACGATCCGGTGCTAAAGCAATATATCTGCAAAGGAGCGGAACTATGCCAACTTGAGGCGAGAATCCCGGGAGGGTCTAACTATTTCAGCACGAACAACCTTGCCCCAGGCGCGCAGATCCTTCCGTACTACAAGCAGAGAGGTATCACGGCCACTGCGGTGAAGTCCCTGGACGAGCACCGGACATACTCCGCGCTCGGCCTCTTCGAACTCATCGGAAACGGAACGTACAAGCCGATGTACGAGACCCTACTGAAGGGCGGAGACTACAAGCTGTTCAACCGGATTACCGACCGCATATATTCCCGTAATTCAAGCGCGTATTTCTCGGCCTACAAGATCTGCAAGCGGAACGGATACGACTACAAGAGACACCTGGCGGAATGGCTTGACCTGGTTGATCTCCTGGTCAGCTTGAAGATGGACTACCACAACCCCCACTACGTCTGCCCGGAAGACCTGGACGCGATGCACAAGCACCTGGCGAGGATCAGCGGACGCAGGGACGAGATAGAGAAAGTCCTTTCCATGAAGGAGCAGAACGAGGCCTACAAGGAACGTGTCGCGAAATTCATGAACATGAACATTCATGCCGGGGACTTGAAATTGGTAGTCCTCCCGTCAATCATGGCCTTCAAGAAGGAGGGAGACCGCCTCGGTCATTGCGTTTACAGGTGCGGATACTACAACACTACAACCTCGCTGATCCTTTCGGCCAGGGACACGAAGGGCAAGCGGTGGGAAACCGTCGAGGTGTCGCTCAGGGACTTCAAGGTGCTCCAGTGCTACGGATATGCTGACAAGTTCTCGTCCAGGCACAAGGAGATACTGAACCTCGTGAACGACAATATGGACAAGATCCGCAAGCGCGCCAGGATGAAGGCAAGCTAACCGGAAACCACTCCGACAATCCCTGCTTGTCGCGAGGCTGGCAGGGATTCTTTTTTAGACCAAATCTTATTACCTTTGTCAAAACCAACACCGAACATGGACAACAAGACAAAACCCAAGAGAGGCCCAGGAAGGCCGAGGAAAGACCCGAACGATACCGAAACCGCCCCCTACGTCAAACACCTATTTGAGCCTACCGGAAAGGTCGGAAGGCCGAAGAAAAACCCCTACGAGGGATCAGGTTGGGGAGGCGCAAGGGAAGGCGCAGGAATCAAGCCGTACCTCAAACCGTCCGAGAAGAAAAGCGCGACGATCCTATTCATGGCAACCCCGGCAACGAAAAGACGATACGAACTGCTAAAGGAGCAAGGCGCAGATCCGGCAGAACTGTTGCGGAAATACCTGGACCGCCTGGCCGCTACGCGCCTGGGCGCGGACAATGTACCCGACAACTGGACACCTCCGAAGAAGAAGGCATAGGCCGATACGAAAGATTCAAGGGCGATACCGATAAGGTCTCGCCCTTTTTTTGTATATTTGCAGTGGGTTAGGTAGGTGCGGAGTGGCTACCCACCGATAAGAGTACACCGATGGCTCTCCTAACCCTTTTTCAATCATCGGCAACTTAATATCATCGGTTTATGACACACACAAGGATTGTCATCAAGACAAGTGTAGGCGAAATGACACTTCGCCAAATCTCCGAGTACAGCGGAGTTGATTATCTCGTTATTAGGAATCGGTACGCAAGAGGGAAACGAGGAGACGATTTACTCAAACCCATTGATACACCAAAGACGATATTATTCCGAGGTAGGGAGCGGACGATACGAGAGATTTCTGACGAGACAGGAATCTGCGAACATATTATCCGCTGGAGGGTTGATTCAGGATTAGAAGGAGAGGATCTCACCAAAAAGCCGAATAAATACAACGTGTCGCACATTGGCGAGAAATATGACATGCTTACTATCATATCGCAACACAAAAAGTATGGCGATATTTTCGTCACTTGTAAATGTGACTGCGGAAATACATGTGAACGGAAATACGCCTCTTTGCGAAAATCGTACTTCCACTCTTGCGGTTGTTCACACGGGACAACCGGCACTCACTTTATGTCAAAAACCAAAGAGCATAAGGCGTGGAGACACATAAAGGAACGTTGCTTAAATCCAAATAGCGCAGATTATAAGAACTATGGTGGTAGGGGTATCAAGATATGCGATAGATGGAAGAACTCCTTTGAATCTTTTTACGAAGATATGGGGCTCGCCCCAAACAGTTCGTATTCCATAGACCGAATAGACCCGAATGGGGACTATTGCCCAGAGAATTGCCGTTGGACGACATGGATAACTCAAACCAGAAACAAACGAGATACAATTAAATTCTCTTACTTGGGAGAAGAAAAACCTTTGGCAGAGTGGGCGCAGATACTCGGCATAAAGTACGGTACATTAAAAGCCGCCTACCATAGAGGAGAAGATATGAACGAGTACATACCCGGGCTACTTGAAAAAAACAAGAGACGCTAATTTCCGAGCGTTCTCCTCTTTTGTTATGCGAACATAACGAAAGAACGAGGACTCAGTTTGGTGGCCGGTACACATCATCACTCTTTTTAGTGGTACACCTGCAAGGTAGAGCATCGTAGCGCCCGTCCTTCTCGCAGTATGGGACGATACGAGTTCCCACCTCTCCTTCTTCTCCGACACCCTCTCCGAACCCTTTGATTTGGAGACATGAACCTTGTCCGTCATACCTATCTTACGGCAGCACCGCTTGATGGCCTCGTTGAACTTCTGCTGTGATAGTTCTGGGGCGATACCGCCATTCCGTTCCAGACATTCCAGGAGCCTGGACGATACGGGTAGGATTACTGTCCTTCCCGTTTTCAGTTGCTCATAGTTCAGCAATCCGTTGGCGATATTGTCCGTAGTGATCCGTGAATAATCCTCCCAACGCGCCACCGCATAGACACCGATAACGAACAGGTCTCGCGCCTTGCTTTCCATGTGGGTCAGTTTGTCGCACGTCCAGAGGGCATCGAGTTCCTCCGTGGTGAGCGCTATGGTCTCCGGCACTTCGGACATCCGCTTGAACTGCCGGAACTCCTCGTTGCGGTGGAACTTCTGCTTGTACCCCTCGTTCATCACGACCTTCAACTTGGATATGATTGCCCCCTTGTAGTTGATGGAACAGCCGTATTCGTCCATGGCACGGCAGAGACGGAAGTAGTATGCCGAATCAATATCCTCCCAATCCTCTTTCGTCCCCATCAGTTTGGAGACGATATTGGGATAGAGGCGGCGTTGTCTTTGCACGGGGGAAGGTCTCTCCCCCCATTCCTTGAAATACTCCCAGAAGGTAGGCCGTTTCGGTTTCTTCGGACCGGCCGATACCTTTCCTTCCAGCGCGAACTCTATGGCCTTGTCAGGAGCGAGGCCGTCTTTCTCCGCTTCCTCCATACGGAGGTTTATTAGCCGGAGTTGTTCGTACACCTTCGCATCCCGGCATTTGGCGCGCAGGGATTTCGCTTTCTGGTTCCAGAGCGCCGGCTGGATCGTGAGGCCGGTTGCCTTCCTGTACTTCTTCCCGTCAGCCGATACGACAATCCGTATGGAATTGTGGTCGATATTGAATGTATGCGTCATTGTCCGTCCTCCAAAGTACCGAAACTTCGGTACTTTTTTCTTAATTATTCCTAATACTATATTTATTATAGTACATATTCCATATTCGTAACTGCTTGATAATGAAAGGAAGAGAGTGATAATCAATGAATTACGCACTCTCTTCCTCGTACCCCCGCTCGGGTTACATATATTGCCACCCAGAGCGGTTGGAGCGCGTTATTTTTCCCTTTCGGTACTTTCTTCGGTACTTTTATTTGTTCTCCAGGACCTTCGCCACCGCAGTCGCTATGGCATCCACGTTCGTAATGAAAACGGCCTGCACGTTCTCCATGTTCACGGACGTTGCGACCTGGGCCGATACGAGATCCGGCTTTTGGCCGATAATCATCTCGCCCACTCCGGAGAACACCCATCCTAAATTCAAGTTAGGACATTGCCCTCCGATTTTAGCAAGGGACTCGAAAGAAATCTTTGAATCAAGGGCGCGGACAAACCCGTTGTAAAGTCCGCATTTCTCCTCAAACCTCCGGTTGTTCAAGTGTTCGGAGGCCAGATACTCCTGTAAACGCATACGAACAGGAGTAATGTCGTAGTCTTCGTTCTTTTTCGCCATAGCACATTGTCCTAAATTTGTTAAAATTTTTCTTGCAGATATTAGGACAATATGCTATATTTGCCGTTGGTAACTAACAAACATAGAGCCGGGAGGTGTCCTAACACCGACAACTGAAAACCGACGCCAATCAATTTTCTATGCCAAGATAGGCACTTCCCGGCTCTTTTGCAAATAACCAACCTAAAAATTATGGACACATTTAAGTTGTATGACCTAATTAACAAGCGAAGATGGACGGAGTTCCTGAAATCCCTCGAGGTTGGGGAGAGTTCATTTGCCTTTCCGAGCGTGGCCGATATCCATTCGTGCAAGGCGATAGGCTACTCCCTTAATTCCGATGGCCTGGGCAGGACCTATAACTTCAACGTGAACAAGGCCGAAAGGAAAGTGATCATCACCGTTAAATTATCGTAGCCATGCAAGATGCCATCGTATCGCTGTCTCCCGAGGACCGCGAACTTATCAAAGGGTTGAGGAAAAGCATAGAGGGACTGCGCGTCCCGGAGGTGCTGGTCTCATGCAGGGAGGCCGCACGAATCCTGGGGTACGCCTACGGGTATGTCTCCTTCCTCGTAAGGACCGGTAAACTCGTCCGAAGGACGATAGGACACAGCACGGGCATACTGCTGGAGGATGTCATGAAGTATAAAAACCGCCGTGAGGCGAAGGAGCCGCGACAAGTTCAAGGGTAACATTATTCACGCTTTACTTTCATATATTCTTCATATTGATTCCTTCTAATTGTGTGTTTAAAACAGCCCGGGTCTCCGCGGTTCATCCGGGTTTCTTTCGGAACCATGTTAAACCCCAATATGCGCCTACAAGGAGGGCGCGGAGTGTAAATCTCCAGATGTAGTTTCTCAAAACCAAATCCCGGAAAGGGTGATACCGATCCGGGGTTCCGAGCCGAAAGGCTCTACAAGCAATCCTATTGTCCGAATGGGTGAACGGACGCGGGTGTGAACTCCCGTCCGTTCTTAACGGAAAACTAACGAAACGCGATATGAAGAAGTTACTTAGAACGCTTGCAGGCACGGTCTGCCTCCTTTCAATCATCCTCGCCGGGGCGGAGAACCCCGACGGGAGCATCTGCCTCCCGTGGACGCTCGGTTTCATGGCCGCTGCGGTCATTGGCGCATACATCTATAACCGATTGGGCCATGAAAGAGGGAGACGCGGTTGAATGGAACGCCGTGAACAGGGTGTACTACGGGACGATCGTAGGGATGCACCCCCTCGGCTGGCTCGTCCTTCTCAACAACGGGAAGGCCATCATAGCAGACGAAAATTCTTTACGATATGAAGGACAAGAATAGACCACACTCAAGAAACGGAAAGCCTTTTCATGGCGGATCTGGAACTCGGCTGTTTCATGTATGGGTAGCCATGCGCGAAAGATGTAGAAGCCCCTACAACAGGAAATACCCTCTCTATGGAGGGCGAGGAATTAGTGTTTGTGATGAATGGGAAGATTTCTCGGTATTTCGCGAATGGGCCATGCAACACGGATATGCTCCAGGACTAACAATAGATAGAATTGACGTTAATGGAAATTATACTCCCGAGAATTGCAGATGGGCAACATACCAAGAGCAGAACAGGAATAATCGCAGAAACCGGTTTCTTACATTTAACGGGAAGACGCAATGCGTACAAGATTGGGCAAAAGAAATCGGCCTCACTCCGACCGGCGTCTTTTATAGACTCAATTCTGGAAAACCCATCGAAGAAGTTTTATCCCCGATAAAGAAAACGAAATCAAAACACACAACACGTAATGAAAGATAATCTAAACCCCAATGAGCAGAGTTCCGCATCCCAGGCGAAGCGGATTCTCGCCTACATGAAAGCGGGCAACCGCATCACCCCCATCGAGGCCCTGGAGAAGTTCGGCTCGTTCCGTCTCGGGGCGCGTATCGCAGACCTCCGCGCAGACGGACACGAAATCAAGTCCGAGTTCGTGACTACGCCCACGGGCAAAAGGGTCAAGTGCTACTGGATTCAAGGTTAAACCCTAAAATAAAACACACATGTCATTCATCAAACAACCCTCCGAGATTACCGAGAAACGGAACCTCGTGATGCTGGTCTATGGCTCCCCCGGAGACGGAAAGACCACCCTCGCTATCTCCGCACCGAAACCCGTCCTTCTGGATATGGACGGAGGTGTAGGAAGAACCCTCGCCGCGCACCGCTGCCCGGTCGTTCAGGGACTGAACGGCAAGCCCCTCCCGTGGATGCCGAACCCGGCCAACAAGTCCAACGGGGAGGACGAGCCTTCCGTCCTCGGGGCATTGGACGAGATCCGCAACCTTCCCTTCGAGACCGTGGTCGTGGATACCGTCGGCAAACTGCTTGACGCGATGTCCGAATCCCTCATGCGGACCAATCCCGCGCTCCGTCAGCGCGACGGGTCGCTCTCCCTCAAGGGTTACGGCGCACGAAAGCGCATGTTCAAGGATTTCGTGAGCCAATGCCTCGCTATGGGGAAGAACGTGGTCTTCATCGCCCACGCCCAGGAGAGCAAGGTAGGCGACGATATTAAGGTCTCCCCCATCATCGGCGGTTCGTCCGAAACGGACCTTATGACGGAGATTGACCTCGCCGGTTATCTCACCAACATCGGCGGCAAGCGCCTCCTTTTCTGGGGCAACGACGGCTCCGGCCTCGCAAAGCAGTTCACCGCGAAGAACACCTGTTTCCTCCCGAACGTGATGGAGGTCCCCGTGGTTGCCGACGCGGTCGGCAACGTGACCGCTCCCAACACCTTCCTCTCCGAGGTTATCGGCCTCTATGAGGAGAACCAGTTGAAGAAGGAGGAACTGAACACCCGCTACGCGAAACTCGTCGCGGAGGGGAAGAAGACCATCTCCCTGGCCGAGAACGTCAAGCAACTGAACAAGGTGCTTGCCGCACTCGCGGAGGTGGAGGTCATCTACGACAGCCGGCTCGTCCTCGCGAAGGCCCTCAACGCACGGGCGAAGGAACTCGGGTGCAAGTACGACAAGGAGAAGAAAGCCTATGTCAGCGACAAGAAATCAAACGAGCCATCCGAGTAACGAAGAATGGAGACCCGTTAATGGGTACGAAGGCATCTATGAGATTTCTTCTCTTGGCCGCCTTCGTACCCTAAAGACGGGACATATTAAAACTCCATCTTTAATGAGGAACGGATATTACGGTTATCTCCTTTGGAATAATAACCATTCAAGATTTGCAACACTCCATCGTTTATTGGCCATCGCTTTTATCCCAAACCCGGAGAATAAGCCGTGTATCGACCACATCAACACGATTAAAACCGACAATCGCCTTGATAACCTTCGCTGGTGCTCAATTAAAGAGAACTCCAACAATCCTCTTTCTAAAATCCACAGTTCAAATTCACATAAGGGGCAAATAAAAACTCCCGAATCAATCGAAAAGTGGAAACAATCGAGAGAAAAATGGAAGGAGACTGAATCATACAGCGCTTTTATTTCAAGATTAGCAGAGTCCTACTCAAAACCTGTTATCCAAATAAATAGCGAAGGAGAGGAAATAAGAGTTTTCCAATCCGTTAGAGCGGCAGCAAGGCATATCGGAAAACGCCCAAGTAACATTTTCGGAGTTTTAAGTGGAAGACGAAAAACCGCAGGAGGATACAAATGGAAATATCAAGAGCAAAGTACAGAATAACCCCTTCGCTACTCAACAAGTGGCAAGATCTCATTGATGCCGATTCTTCGTGGGAAAATTTATACGGGGATGCGGACGAACCGTCCGTGTCCCCCGAGGACTTCTACGCGAAACGGGAGCAGGAACTGCTCGATGCCATCAACCGCGTCCCGTTCACTTCCGAGGCCGCAAGCAAGGGAACGGCGCTGAACGAAATCGTGGACTGCATCGTGGACAACCGCAAGCCGATGGAGGAGATGGAGGTCGAACGGGTGTACCAAGTGAGCGAGACGGACGCGACGAAGAAGATCCTCGTCGCCCTGGAGGCCCATCTGGACGGGTTCACGTTCGTCTATGACTTCGGCCTCGTCCGCTCCCTCGCGGAGTATTTCAAGGGCGCTATCTGCCAGCACAGGTGCGAAGCAGTGATGGACACGGAGTTCGGCCCGGTCATCCTCTACGGGGACGCGGACTACATCCTCCGGGACGTGGTGTACGACCTCAAGAGTACGAGCCGTTACTCCGCCTACGGGAAGTTCGCGGAAGGCTGGCAGAAGGACCTCTACCCCTGGGCGCTCATTGAATCCGGGGAGATGGAGGGAATCACCGGGTTCGAGTACACGGTTGTCCCGCTGTCCGGCGGCAGCGCCGCCTCTCCGCTCATTACGGGCGAGATAAAGACCGAATGGTACGATTACTCCCACGGCACGGCAACGCGCCGCCTACGGCAGGTTCTCGAGGCTTTCCTGCCCTGGATAGAGGAACATAGAAGCCTTATCACGCATCCGCGCATCTTCAATCAAGAATAACTATGGTAGTAAACGCAATCGCGCCCTTCGAGGGCAAACTTATCTGGGTCGGAACGCCCAACGGCGGGTTCAACCAGAACAACGAGGAATGGAAGTCCGTTGAGTTCGTTATCGCCTACACCGACGGGAAACTCCAGGAACGTCAGATCCTTTTCAGCGCCTTCGGCCTTGACAGGGTGAACCGCATCCTGTCCACGCCGCTCGGCACTCCCCTCCGCGTCACCTTCCAGCCTACGGCCCGGGAGTACAACGGGAAGTGGTACGGGAAGAACGA
>CAMJRT010000009.1 GCA_946408295.1 uncultured Bacteroidales bacterium | reverse complement strand
AAACCATCTTAGTTTAACCACCCCAAAAGTGTCAACCTTTCTCAGGGAAGGTCAAAGTGTATATTTTCTTTTGGAGATTTTATTGAAAAGTGTATATTTGCCATCGGAAATTGTATTGAAAAGTGTAAAATTGCGTGCGTATGCTTTACAGAAAGATTGGAAAATACATCAAAGAACATCTCCTGTCCAACTCAGACAAAATACTGATTATTGAAGGAGCCAGGCAAATAGGCAAGTCATTTATCATCCGTGAGACAGGGAAAAGTGTATTTAAAAATTTTATCGAAATCAACCTTGCGGAAGACGATAATGGCGAGCAATTTTTCAAAAACATTCGCACGACGGAAAGTTTCTACCTCGCGTTGAGTTCTCGCGCGGGAGCCTCACTTAATCATTATGAAGATACCCTGGTCTTTATTGACGAAATACAACAATATCCTCAGTTTTTGACGCTGCTTAAATTTCTTCGGGAGGAGAAAAGATATCATTTCATTGCCAGTGGCAGTCTTTTAGGACTTACTCTACGGTCCACCACCTCCATTCCCATTGGAAGTATCATCCGTAAGCCGATGTTTCAATTGGACTTTGAAGAGTTTCTTCTCGCCAACGGTTTCGGCCGGAACGCATTATTGGCGCTCAACAACCAATTTAATGCTCACGAGCCCTTGACCGAAGAATTGCACAGACATTTGCTCGGACTCTTCCGTCGCTACCTCCTTATCGGAGGGATGCCCGATGCGGTAAACACATATTTGGAAACGCACAACATCGTAAAAGTGCGGGAAATTCACAACTCCATCCTTTCCCTCTACGGCGATGATGCCGCAAAATACGAGCAACAAAGTCAGAAGAATCTGCTCATCCGCCGCATTTACGGAATGATTCCGTCCCAAATGGAAAACAAAAAGAAGCGCATAGTCGCCAAGGATATCCGAGATCGGAAAGGAGATCGCTACGCCCAATATCAAGAAGAATTCGAATATCTCATCTCGGCAGGGATAGCCTTGGATGTTCAAGCGATAACCAACCCCACTTATCCATTGAGGGAAAGTTCGCAGAAAAACTTGCTCAAATTATATTTGAATGATGTGGGACTCCTAACCTCACAACTGTATCACAACAACATTCGCCCCGTGCTGGAAGACGAAAGTAGCGTCAATCTGGGTGCTGTTTATGAAAGCGTTGTCGCTCAGGAATTAAGGTCAAAAGAACATTATTTGTTTTATTACGACAATCGAAAAAAAGGAGAAGTAGACTTCCTGATTGACGATTATGCAGATACCGGCGTAATTCCTATCGAAGTGAAATCCGGGAAAGATTATTCTGTCCACAGCGCGCTGAACAATCTGCTTTCTGCTTCTGATTACCGTGTTTCCCAAGCCTTGGTCCTATCAAACGAACGCAAAATAGAGCAAAAAGGAAAAATCCTCTATATGCCCATCTACTTTCTTCTTTTCATCGGGGCTGACGATAAACAATCATATACGACTTTTTGACTTATATTTTTCCAAGATCGGGCAAGCCCTGCGTACGCTCGACGAGGCCATCGCAGACAAGGTCGTGTACCGGCAGAACTACGAAATCAAGATGAAAATCCTCAAGCACCGTCGCCAATCCCCATTTCCAGCGCGACAAGAAAATCATCCCGAAGCACTGGTTTTTCAATGGATGCTATAAGAGGATTTTGGATTCGAGAGAAAGGCGAAGTCCCAGCGTTTCCGCCAATTTCAACAGGACTGACAGCGAAGGGTTTCCACGTCCCCGCTCCAAAGCGACAATCGTATTGATTCCCACACCGGACAAATGCGACAATTCCCGTTGCGTTATTCCCAACTTTTTCCGTTGGCTTTGTATCTGAGAGCCTATCGTTTTCATTTTTGCATCGTCGAAAGACGGTATTTATAGGATGCGAGATAATCTTCTTTCGCTTTGTCCGACAAAAGACTGTTTCCTATCATTTCGTCCACCTCCGGACGAACAAGGGCAAAGTCATCCAGTTCCCGTTGCACAGTCTCTTCAGGCAATGCGATTCTCCGGCCGAATTGTTCAAAAAGAGGACGGCCAATCGGTGTCGTATCCAGAATCGGCGTGCCTTCTTTAAACAACCCTTTTTCCAGCGCGAAAATGGATGTCGGAAGATGAATCTGCGTATTCAGCAGATCATATGCCGGCGCAAGGCGGTAAAAACCCGTTCCGTCTTCCATCAGCGAAAAATTCTTCAAATGCGCATCCGCATTGCAAAACAGATAGTTGAAGATAATAAGCCGAAAAAAGCGCAACAAATCCACCTGATAGGCCGGGCAATACCGTTTAATCCATCCCGCACAATCTTCATAACTGAGGTGGTACTTGTAATCTGAACCTGAAGTAGAAGCATTGAGTCCGGCAATGGAAGCCAAATCTTCCATCCCGGCCTTGCTGCCATCCGCCAAATAATCAAAGCGTCTCGTCAAATAGGCCGTCTGACCACTCCCAAAGAACACCAACCCGTGAGCCGCGACCAGCAAATGATAAACTTTCCTGGCGATATGCATCGTCAGATATTCATTGGCGGGCATATCCTCCCTTAGATAAAAACGATAATCGGTCGGAACAGGTTTGAGAATATACTTCCCTCTTTCACCTTTCCTGGTAAAGCGCAGGCATCCGCCGTCTTCCACCATCGCAAATTTTTCTTGGGCGCCGGAAATAGACAATCGGCCATTCCCCTCACGAATAATGTCCAAGACTTGCGCATTCCCATCAATGTCATCATAAGGCAGCAGGGACGAAACTTGTTTCCCGTCGAACAGTGCTTTTCTCTCTTCTCGGCTAAAAGGTCTCATACGGCTCGTACGGTTACATTGCCAATCGTATCATAAGAAGCGGTAGCCAGCAATAGCCCGAAATCATCATTGGGAGACAAATGATGGAGGCGCGTTTGAAAATCTCTGTTCCGACCCTCCGACAAGAGGTTACTGAAAAAGGGAAACAAATGGTCGGAAAGATAAGGTTCACGTCGCACCGGCAGCGCAAGACAGACCGGCAAAACATTGGATTTCACATAATCTTCGTCATACGCAAAACAGTAAGTATGCGAATCTTCTTCCGTCAACAGACCCGCATAAACCCCATTCACATATACTTCCGCCAGTCGCATAAATCACAACATATTGGTATTTTGTTGCAAAAATAACTTCTTTTCAGGATAAATGCAAACAAAATCACAACAAATTGTGATTTTTGAGATCAAGAAAACGACTTTAAAATCTGAGACCTGGAGCAATCTTGGATTTTTGACAGGTTACGGCAAAATATAGCGCTGGCAAAAATTTGAGAAAATTCAGTACCTTTGCACTCATTATGGAAGTTCGGGCGAAAAAATCTTTGGGACAGCATTTCCTGACGGACCAGCGTATTGCGCAGGATATTGTGGCGGCGCTGCGGACGGAGATTCCTGGTCAAATCCAGGTGCTGGAAGTCGGTCCGGGAATGGGCGTGCTGACGCAATACCTGCTTCAGCGCGAGGACATCGACCTGCGGGCCGTGGAAATCGACCGGGAGAGCGTGGACTACCTCTATATCCACTACCCTGCCATCGCCGGCAGGCTCATCCAGGGCGATTTTCTCCGCCTGCCCCTCGACCGGATGTTCCCCAGCCAGACCGACGGCAACGCCCCGGCCAGCCCCATCCATATCATCGGCAACTTCCCTTACAACATTTCATCGCAGATTTTCTTCAAGGTGATCGACAACCGCAACCGCGTCCCGCAAGTGGTCTGTATGATTCAGAAAGAAGTGGCGGAACGCATCGCCGAGAAGCCCGGCACCAAGACCTACGGCATCCTGTCCGTCCTGCTGCAGGCCTGGTATGACATCGAATACCTGTTCACCGTCGGCGAAGGGGCCTTCAATCCCCCGCCCAAAGTCAAATCCGCCGTCATCCGCCTCACCCGCAACGGGCGCGAGAGCCTGGACTGCGACGAGGCCCTTTTCAAAAAGGTGGTCAAGACCGCTTTCGGCCAGCGCCGCAAAACCCTCCGCAACTCCCTCAAGACCCTTCTCCCCGAAGGCTTCGACACCTCCGACCCCCTCTTCGACCTCCGCCCCGAACGCCTCTCCGTCGAAGACTTCGTCCGCCTCACCCGGATGCTGTAAAAGCCCCCTATTTCCCCAGATGGAATTCGACGCCGAGGCCGGCGGCGACGGGAATGGCTTCGGGAACGACGGAAGCGCGGCCTTCAAGAAAGAGGGACATCCAAGGGATGACGCGAGCCTTGATCTGGGCACCGGCGGAAACGCCGCAATAACTGAAAAAGTCTTCGTGCTTGCTGCGGAAGCCGATTTCAGGACCGGCGAACAAGGACAAACTGACCACCTTGCGCTCGGGCTCGATTCGGGCCAAGGACAGAAAATCGTACATCGCTTCAAGCCGGGCGCAATAACTGCGGAAAGCGACGACGGAGCCCTCATACGGGAAACCGCTGAACGAAATGCCCAGTTGGGTCCGCCAGGAAAAACCGCTCGACAGCGGCCGACAGACGCCCAGCGCCCACGAAGAACCCAGCGCCCTTCTGAAATTCCGTGCCACCAAGGACGAAGGAATCATCTGGCCGCCGCCGAAAACCGAAATACTCCAAGGCCGACCGGAAGCAGAGCCGTCGCCGGAGCCTCCCCGTCTTCCTGCCACAGCCGGCAGCCGATACTCGACACCGACATACAACGTAGTGACCAGGTCGGAATAATTCACATAAGCCACCTGCAGCATATTGGAATGCGCCGTGTAAGGCACGGCGCTCACGCGGGGCTCCACGAAAAAGGCGAAATCGCGCCAAGGTTCCCAACGGAACTGCAATCCGCCCGACAAACCCAGATACGGGAACATCTTCAGATTGGCGACATCCGACTTGTGCAACAGCCCCAACTCGGGACCCGCCAGGACAAAGAAGCGGAAACGCCGCCAATCGGACGCCGGTGCCCTGAACATCGCCGGAATGTCAAACATCGCATCCAGGCGCAGATAGAGAGAGGCCGCACTGCGCAAATCACGGGAATACACATCCTGCCGGTTCTCAAACCACCAATCCGTCGTCTGTCCCAACTGGAAACGCCAATCAAACCAATCATTGTAACTGCGTCCGAAGCCCAGCGCCAGGGTGTACCCCATCAAGCGGAAGACTTCCTTCGCCGACCGGATATTGCCAGCCGGCTGCAAAGCGGGACCAGCCGCCAGGCTGACCCGCAAATCCTTCCCCGGATCGCTCCATTTGTTCCAGTAACTGCGATCCATCTGGACGTGCACGCCCACACTGCCCCGGAAAGCCGGGATAAATGTCTTCCACACATTCTGGCGCGGCAGGCGGCGAGGGTCCGCGTGCAACTCGAACAAAGGCTCCAGCACGACATCCACCCCCGGGAAGCTATGCACCACCCAATCCAGGCCCAGATGCATCGAGAATGCGGCATTTTCATATTTCCGATGCGCTCCATCCACAAAAGAAAGACCGACGCCGATCTGCGGAACAAACGAAAAAAGACGACGCGGATCATAGCCCGAAGCAAAGGCACTCAGGTCAAACAAATAGGTAGCCCTTGTCTCAATCGCATGGATGCGCGAGGCATCAAAATTGTCATACGACCAACCCGCACTCACTCCCAATCGCATGCCGTGATAGCGGTGCAGCCCTTTCGCGTCCGAAAACCATTTCCCGTAGCCAATCTGCCCGCACGCGCCGGGACCGTACTGGCTGACAAACTGCGTCAAATAACTGCCGTAAGCGTAAATATACGCGTCATTCAGCAACCAGCCCAGCCCGCTCGGTGCCTTTTCGTCCGCAGGGCGCCACCGCTTCTGCATCGCATATCGGGAAATATCAATACTGGAGGGACGCTTCTTTCGGACCAGGGCACTGTCAGCCGCCGCCAGCGAATCCGCACGGTACAGGCTGTCCAACTGTACTGCGGACAACTCCGCCGAGCCCGCCTGAAGGGCCGCAGACGCGCCAAAAGGCAGCGCCCCCGCGAGCAAACACAATATGACTATCCGACGTCTCATTTCTTCGGCTCGTACACTTCTCCGGTATCCATGTTGATGAATTTCCCATCCTTGTATTCATAAGAATGATAGCGTTCATCATAATACAAATCGACCGTATCATCATAGGTCAGCCCCGGCGGAACAAGAATATCTTCCTTCTCCGGCTCTTTGGATTTCTCCACGGCCGCCTTGGCCAAATCCTCGAAAATATCGAAATCCGTATCCGCAATCGCGATATACTTCGGGTCTTTCCGGAAACAACGCGTCAGCGAGAAAAGCGCATCCTGCTGGTCGGTCTCCGAGGGAATCGTATTCCAGGACTGGTAATTCTTTTGATAATACTTCTGGCAGATATACTGTGCCCGCAAATAGTCGGTCAGCGGGTCTTCCTGCGGCATTTCTTCCAGATCCGCCTCCACGCTGGAAAAACGTCCCAGTGCCAGATCCATCACGCACGCATTGCGCTTCGAGGTCGAACAAATCACCCGGTAAATCTCATCTGAATCTTCTTTGTCATCCTGCCAGAACCCGGCCAGGCAACGGGTGATATAATAGAGCCGGTTGTAGTCCTCATTGGTCTCCCGCGGTAGCATCACTACCAACTCCGCCGCCCGTTCATAATACCCGGCCTTGAGCATCATCACCACCTGATTGGCTACAATCGGAGACGGATTGATATAATAATTGTCAAACTTGCGGTCGCACCAGAGCACCGTTCCGTCCGCCCGTTTCAGATAATAGTTCTCATCGATGTGCCTGGCCAGCAAGGTCGTATCCACCTTTCCTTGAGAAATCAGGAACCGGGCCAGCAGGTTCTCGGGCAACTGCCAGTTCGGATCGGCGTTGCGCGCCCGCTTGACCGCCCGGCGATAGATGGCCTCCTGATCCTTCACATCAGGAATGCGACCCTGGGCAATCAAGTCGAAAAGTGTCCAGAACTCATAAATGGCAAATTCTTTCTTTCCGCTGTGGAAGTCCGGGTCGTAACGATATTTCGCCAGGATTTCCTCCGGCGTCAGTTCCCGGAAGATATCGTATTTATACTCCACCTTGACGGAACGAAGACGCCCCAACAGCGGCTTGATGACCGTCTGATAGGTGGGAAGGCGAAGAATGTGAGTGCCCTGCGCATCGGGATTGCGGGGAAAACGGCGGACAATCTTCCGGATGGAGGCAGCCTCCACGATGTGATTCAGGCTGTCGAGCACATCCGCCATATCTTCCCAGGAGGCCACTTTCGAAGAAATGTAACTCCGAGCCTTGCTGCCCGGAATGACCGTCCGCAGACGGGAGAGAATATAATCCAGCCGCTGGCGGGCCAGCACGACATTTTTTTGATACGCCCCCTCCGGCGAAGCCGTACCGGACACCCGGTATTCGTGCAAGGTCTGCCCTTCGGTCGTATGAATGTTGCGGAAAGTCTCCAGCAAGGAATCCAGTTGGGAGACCGTAGCCGAGTCGCTCATATCGAGCGTAGCCAGGCCCACCTTGAATTCGAGGGCCAGGTTCTGCGCCTCATCCATCCGCTGCTTGGTGGGCAGGCGTTTGTATTGCGGGGCCTCCGGGTCCAAAGAAAAGGTCCGCACATCATAGTCCAGAAAACGCATCGGCCGGCTGACACGGCGGGAATCGGCCAGACGGACCGTATCGCGGAAATAGACTTGGTTGTAATCTTCGAACCACAGGCTGCAATCAATCAGCACACGCTGGTCGGGAGAATCCATCACATAGGCATCATCCCACGAAATCACGGAAGTGGTATCCGAAAGGAATCCGCCCTGCCCCTGCGATTCCCGTTTGCGGCGCGTCGAGTCGGCAAAGACGATGAGCGGGTCACGCGAAAAATCAAATCCTTTTCGGCGCAACTGCGTCAAATGGTATTCTTGCCCATCCAGCACAATGGGATAATGGTATTCGATGGTATCTTTTTTTCGCCGGGGGTCGAGGTCCAGCACATAGGTCTGTACGGCCAGACGGGCGGTCGATTTGCCCAGACGGGGCTCCTTGAAAGGATAGACCAGGCCGCAATTGAGGGTGTTGCCCACGACCGTCGGTTTCTTGGGAACCGGCCGGACCATCTTGACCGACACATAGGTTGCTTCCAGCAGAATGGAAAGGTCGAAAGAGTGATTGATTTGCGTCTTTCCCCGTACCCGCTTGATGACGGCGCTCACATCCGCGCTAGGGTAACAGAACAGCAAGGCGCCGTCCCGCGGAAGCGACATTTCGTCATACCGGCCCGTTGTCACATCGACATACGATTCCATACAGTAACCGGGATCGAACGCCTCCCCTTTTTTGCCCCATTTGACATACTGTTCCCATCGTTGGAGCGCATCGCGGGCCAACTCATACGAACTGTAGCCGTACACGCGCATCTGGGGTTCCCCGATGACTTTCCCGTCCTTTTTGTTGGTAATCGTTCCGCTGACCGTGATGAAATCTTGTGCCCGAAGCAGTCCATACGAACCCATCCAGAGGACCGTCAGGCAGGCCATCCGAAGCAAAGGAGCGACTATGCGGCGGGAGAAAGAGATCATCGTATGATATAGACGAAAGCGACAGACAATTTCATCGGAAAAAATTTGAGGCCCCAGGTATTGGGAGAAGAGACCTCATCCACATAATAATCTTCATAGCGATCGCCGGCGTGGTAGTATTTCTGGCGAAAGGCTATCAGACCCGTCCCCGCCGTCAGGTCCAGGCTCCATCTTTCTCCCAAAATAAAAGAATAACCGCCGACGACACCCAAACCGATAGCCGTCCCCGCATATACGCGCAAAGGGAAGTTCATATCATAACTGGCCCCCACAAGGGTGGCGCCGATGTACTCGCGCGTCAGCGGACGGCCGTTGAACCAATAGCGGAACTCGCTTTGCAGCCCCCACATCTTGGAATTCAGGCCATAGGGCTTGTAATGGCCGAAGGCGGAAAAGACCAGACTGGTATGTTCGCCGGTGATGACATCGACACCCAGTTCGGGCGTGAGGAAGGCCAGAGACAAGGCGTTTGCGCGAACCGCAACTTGCTGTGCCGCTGCCTTTCCACAAGGCAGCAGGCATAGCAAAATCGCAATTCCAAAGACGGTAAGCCGTCTGCGCACGCCGGAAGCCATCATCAACCCAGATTGGCAATCAGCGCTTCCTCCTCGCTGAGATTCTCTGCGGGCTCCCAGGGTTGGAGTTCCACATTGATGACTATCGACTCCAGGGATTTCACCACGATGCGGAAAGAATAGGACTTTCCGGCGATGAAACCGCCCGTGAGCGAGACTTTGTACGGTTCCGCGGGAGTATAGGTCCCTGCGGGCGTATTCAGGGTGAAACTGACATAGATATCATCCGTGGTCGGCACGATGAAGAGTCCGTGTCCATACTCCGCACCCGTCACCGTCGGCATCACATGACCGCCGTCAATGGCCAGGGTGTCGGCCGATTCTTCCACCGCCGTGAGAGTTCCCGTCAGCACATCCAGCGTAGCCCGGGTGGGCAGACTGGACACTTGCAGGTCGGAAACCGTGACCAGGGCTTCATTGTGCGGCCCCACGAAAGAGGCTTCCGCCTCTGCATCGGCCGCATACAACTTGAAATGCAAGGCCGCCGTGAGGTGGCTGAAGCGCAAGGTCGGCATATAACTCATCCAGGCGGACGGATACCACTTGCGGGCGGTACGGGAGAAATCGGAACTGAAGCCCAGCGCCCAGGCGCTGCGGTCCGGATTGTACAGGGTGTCACAATAGGCCGAAGCCCAAAGGACATCCGTCGTATCGATTTGTACCGTCTTGGTAAAACGGGTCCCGTCGAAGTCCAGGTCAAACACCGTCCCGTCGTCCTGCAGGCGTGCGTCGCTCGTACGGTAGCCGAAGAAAGCATACCGACGGTCTTCGATGCTGTCGTCGTTATCCGCAAAGGTCTCCAGCGGATAAAAATAGTTGACCGGAACGACATCCGCCCCCGAACGCTCGATGAATGAGGCCTGCCCGTTATGGGCATACGCCGCCTTCCCACGAAGCAATATCTGCCAGTCGTCATTGTCGGCCCAGCCCTCGCGTGCGGTTTCCCCCACATCGACGACCAGTACGCCGAACTGCACATCCTCGATATCCTCAATCGCGGCTTTGGTCCCGAAGGAGGTCCCGCCCATATTGAACAGGACGGGCACCTTCATCGTCGGGTCCGCCGCCCAGGGAGCATCGGCAAAATCATCCACCCAGGGTCCCTGAATGGCCGATTTGGCGCACCCCGCCAGAAGGACGCACAGCAAAATGACCGAATATTTCCAACTGCTTCCCATTAGTCTTCGTCTTCACCGATATTGATAGGATCCGTCTCTTCGTCCCAAGCGACGAGAGAAACATTAATCTGAATGGTTTCGAGGTTGTACACCGTCAAGGTGATGGTGTAACTCTTACCGGCCAGCGCACCACCTACGATATCAAAGGACATATTGTTGGTCTCTTGCTGGACGCCGGCTTCGTTCTCCAGGACGAATTTCAGATTGTAGGTCTCACGGCCGGGCATCACCATCACGCTTTCGCCCAACACCTTCGCCGTTCCTTCGACCAGGGTCTGCTCAAACGGCGTTCCACGGTCCGTCAGCGGGAAATAGGTCAGTTCGGCACCCTCGGGGAGGGCCAGTCCGCGGTTCTCGCCGACAATCGTCATCATCGCATCGGCGTAGGAATCGACAGAAAGCGAGTTGATGTACAACACGCCGGGCTGGACGACAGGCTCGGGCTCACCCTCGGCAGGTACCGTTCCTTTCTTCACCTGGAAGATGAAACGGGACAGTTGGTGCTCGAATTTGAGGTTGGGGATGATGCCCTTGCGGACGCCATAGGCACTGAACATCTTCGCGGCGGAATATGAAGTTCCCTCCACGGCGGCATTGCGGTCGGCATAAGCCAGCATCACATCCTGGGTACCGTCAATCGCGATGGGCAAGGTAATCGTACCCTCGTTGAGCGCCGGGGTTTCCTGTCCGTCGACAAAGGCGTCGTCCACATAGTAGCCGAAGAAATCATAACGGCCGCTGTTGTCATAATAGAAAGGCTTGTTCTCGCCCGGGAAGGCAGGGTCATAGACATTGATGGCCCCTTCGGTACCGTCGGCAGGAGCGGCGGCCGCCACGTTGTCAATCTGGATGCCGTCTTTCCAGTACAAGGTATCGGCGGCCTCATCGCGTTTGATACCATACACATAGAGCGTCTGGCTGTCATTCCAGGCCGCTACGGAGCCACTGCCTTTGACCTTGGCTTTGGTTGCGACGACATTGGAGGAGAAAGTAATCGGATACATTTCGGAACCGGTGAAAATCTCATCGGGATCCGCAGTCTCAGCAACGGGAGATTTGCTGCAAGCGGCCAGCGCTACCAGCGCGGCGGCAAAGAAAAAGTATTTTTTCATTTTGTATAAAATTTGATTTGCTATCATTCAGCATCGGGATCCAAGACGACGGAGCCGCCTTCCTTCCATTCTTCCAGGGAGACCAGAATCTCCACCTTGCGGTACTCGTAGACCACCAGGATAATTTTGTACGCATACCCGGGCTCTGCAAATTTGTTGCCGGACATACCGCCGATGAGTTTGTTGAAATCGATGACCATCGACTGGGGCTGACCGCCGGGCACGGAGGCATTGTCCTGGGTCAAGGTCAATTCCAACGGGTAGGTTTGCTGTCCCGGCATCACCAGCAGGCTGCCGTTGATATGCAGGTCATTGGCATCCGGGTGCTCGGCATCGTAAGCCGGAGCGGGAATGGCGTTATCGGGGGTCAAGGGGACCAGATCGGCGCCGTCCTTAATCTGCAGCACCAGATTCTGAGGGTTCTGCTCATCCTTCAAACCGTCATAGATGTGCTTGCCCGCCACGACCAGGTCGGCTTCGGTATTGGATTCGACCCGGATGCCGGCGACTTTGATGGTATTTTCGGCCTCCGCCTCACCGCTGCGGATGTAGAAATCGAAACGGGAGAGTTTGTGCTTGAACAGCATTTCCGGATTGGCAGACCATTTGCGGATGGCATAGGCGCTGAAAAGACGCTCCTTGTTGACGACGACGGGAGGGTCCAGACGCCCCTTGCGGTTGACGACCGTGTCGCGGTCGGCATAGCCCACCAGCACGTCCTGGGTGCCGTCGATGGTGATGTGCGTGACATAGGAGGTGTCGGGGTCGGTCCGCAGAACCGTTGCCGCAGGATCGCCGGCATTATCCAGATAGTAGCCGAAGAACTCATAATTGCCGCTGCCATAGTAGTAGGGCTCTTCGTGGCCGGTACCGACGGCCGGATTGTAGAGCGTAATCGAGCCGCTCGTTCCGGCAGGAGCCGTTTCCGGCACATTGCTAATGAAAGGCCGCTCCATATCCAGGCTGTCGGCACCCTGTTGGTCTTTCAGCCGTTCGATGCCGAAGAAATAGAGCGACTCCGTGCCCGCCCAGCCATCGAGCGCGCCGTTACCTTTGGTCGTCACACGACCGACATTGGTAGCAAACTGCACGGGAACCGGAGACTCCAACCTAAACGCGTCTTCCGCGCCGGGAGAAGCGAGGTTCGCCTGTTTGCCGCAGGCGGTCGTCAGCGCGACGGCCGCAACTGCAAAGAGAAATAACTTTTTCATAAAAGTGGGATTAAATGGTTTATAATTTCTATTCATTTTCATTCATCGGGATCGATTTCAAAATAGCCGTGCTGGTCGTCCCAGGAGGACATCGTCACTTCTATTTGTACTTTTTCGAGCCCGTAAACGGTAATGACCACATCGTATTTGTGTCCGCTTTCCCCTTGGGTATCGACCGATTGGCCGGAGGAGGGAGAAGGCTTGATTTTCGAAAAATCGATGTCCAAACTCTGGGTTACGATGCCGTTATTGAGGTTATAGCCATTTTGTTTGATTTTCAACTCCACCGGATAGATGGCGGCACCCGGCATCACCAGTATCGAGCCGAAAGGACTCCCCGCTTCGGTAAGCGCTCCGCTCGCACCGGGAACACTCAGGGCCACCGGAGTTTGCGTCGTACTGGGATAAATCCCCCGGGGGATGGCATTCGTATCATTGCTGGCAATCACCAGGCTGCCCGCCGTTTTGGAGAAAACGTTCAACGACTGTACGGTCACATCGCCGGCCGTCATCGCATTGCCGGCTTTCAACTTAAAATCAAAACGCGCAAGTTGATGATCGAAAATCAAATCGGGCGTAACCCCGTGACGGGCGGCATAAGCGCCGTACACCCGGCTGATATCCACGCCGGTTCCCGCAGCGTCCGCCTCCCGGTTCGTATGGGCCAGCATAAGGTCCTGCGTACCGTCGATGGCCACCCGCAGGGCAATCGTATCCATCCGCTCGACGGGCGAGGGCGCCGTTCCGGCGGCATCCGCCACATAATAGCCGTAGAAATCATAATAATAAGGAGACTCCCGGTAGTAGAAATACTCCTGGGTCGTCGGATTGCGATAGACTTTGATTTCGCCGTGGGTGCCTTCTGCGGGCGAGTCGGCCACCACATTGCGAATCAGGTAGGCATTGGGGTCGCTCTCCGCATAAGGGTCCGCGCCCGAAGGAAGCACGTACTTGTCGTTCACCCGGCGAAGGCCGTAGACATACAGTTTCTCGCGACCCGACCACGACTCCAGCACACCGCGGGTGGAGACGGAGGACTGCAGGTTGGACCCGAACAGCACGGGCATCCCGACACTCTCATCCACCGTCGCCTGCGGGACGCTTTCGCTTTTCTTGCAAGCGTTCCACGAGAGCATAACGGCTGCCGCCATCAATAAAAACAAAACTAATTTTCTCATATCAAATAATTAAACATCAGGATTCAAATCAAATTCTCCATAACCGGCTCCCCAGGGATTCATCGTCACCGTCATAGACACCTCTTCCGGGCCGAAGATAGAAAGATTTATGTCATACCACATCCCCGACTGGAAAGTCAGGTTATATTGGCTCATATCCACCGTCACGTGGGTTGTACCCACGCCCTCCTTGCCATCCTGCCTGAGCGTAAAAAAGACAACGCATTGGGTGTCGCCGGGCACAATCATACAATCGCCCAAATCTTGAAAACAGTCGGTAGGAAGGGCGGACTGCCCGAACGGGACCGACCTCTCCACCACCAGGGAAGCGGGCTCATCCTCCGGGTCAATCTCCAGCGAAGGGGTCGAGGCGGGGTTGGGACGCACGGCCACCAGGCGGGCGGTATTGCGGGCCGTGACGCGGACATCCTCCACCCACAGTCCGGGCGACATCGCCTTCGCCTTGAGGGACAGACGGGAAAGCACGTGGGAGAAATGCAAGGTGGGATAGACGTTCTCGCGGGCCGAATGGGAACTGTATGCCTCATCCGGAGAAATAACTTCACTCCGACGGCTGTCCGCTTCCCGGTCCGCGTAAGCGGTCATAACATCCTGTGTACCATCCACTGTTATGCTGAATGCGAGCGTCATAGCCTGCGAATTTATATATTTTTCCGCAATTCTGTGCAATGTTCGTCCGCTCTCCGTATAAGTCTCATATAAATCAGAAGGATAAGTGGCTCCGGCCAGACAGCAAGAGAAGAAATCCAGCGTTCCCTGTGAGGGATAGAAATAGGGATTGTCGGTTTGCTCGTTATTCAAGGAAATATAACCAGCCGTACCGGCAGACGGAGCCTGGGTCTTCGCCCCGTCGATATAACGGCCGCTCCGGCTGAGGTCCAGAACGCCGTTCCGACGATGGATGCCGAATATCATCAATTCCTGGCCGGACCAGGAATCAATCACCGATTTGGGATCCTCCCGTTCTTCCTGCTGGATGCTCGTCGAAGTTTGGAACAAGATCGGAACCGGTCCGTCGGCCGAAGCCGACACATTCCTCCCGTTCTCTTTTACGCAAGAGAACAACAGCAGCGACAATGCCATATATATGGGCAAGCGACCTTTCATCTCCTACCAATCATTATCAAAATCGAGGGATTGCTCCGTATATTTATCCCAATCTTCTTTATCTATGTACACAGACACCTGATTCCGTCCGAAAAGTTGAAAAGTAATCACATACGCATTCCCCGCTTTGAAGGATTCGCCCGACGGGAGGGCCAAATGGGACTTCACCTTGTCGGTGGCTTCCAGGGACGTGCTCAAATCGTTCACAAAGAACTTGCAGTCGTAAGTCAGCGCGGGCGGAACCAGCAAATAGGCATTGTCGCCTCCCAGTTTCACGGTTTTGTCCGGGGTCATCTGACTTTCGTCCGGCAGGGTTTCCAAAAACTGGTAGTCAAAATAGACGTACCTTCCCTCGTCTTTGCCGATGATGAGCGGCAACGGGGAAAGGGCCCCCGATGAGAAATCTGCCGTCAAATGTTCCGTTCGAGTGGTAGCTGAGCTTAAAGAATTTTGCGTTGTTATAGGGGTTCGGATCGTTGAGATAAGCGTAGAGGGCGCTGTCACCTTTGAGCTGGAAGAAGCAGT
>CAMJRT010000008.1 GCA_946408295.1 uncultured Bacteroidales bacterium | reverse complement strand
CCAGGCCTTGGAACGCGCAGGATTGGCTCCCTCCGAAATCGATTATATCAATGCACACGGCACGGGGACTCCGAATAACGATGCTTCAGAAAGTGCGGCGCTCCGCCGTTTGTTCGGGGATGCGATGCCGCCGGTCTCTTCCACCAAATCCTTGACCGGTCATACGACCAGCGCCTCCGGCGCCATCGAGGCGGTTTTCTGCCTGCTGGCCCTGCGCTACGGCTTCGTTCCGGCCCAATATGGATTCACCACACCCGACTCGGCTTGCATTGTCCCGACCCGGGGCGGGGAAAAAGCGTTGCGGAACGTACTGTGCAACTCTTTCGGCTTCGGGGGCAATGACTCATCCATTTTGTTGTCCTATGCTTAGAAAAGTATATATCCGTTCCATCGTCCGTCTCGGGGCCGAAGACCCGGATGTCCGTCCGTTGCTGTCTCCCATTGAGTCCCGGCGGATGGGGCGGCTGCTGAAACGGGCCCTGTGGACCTCCATAGAGGCCCTCCGGCAGGCCGGCATCGACAGGCCCGACGCGATTGTTACCGCCACGGATTATGGCTGCCTGGAGAGTTCCATCGCCTTCCTCAACGCCTTGTGCAGCAAAGGGGAGTTGCCGATGCGTCCGGTCCATTTTATGCAGTCTACCCACAACACCATCGGTTCCTTCATCGGCATCCGGCTTCAATGCCACGGTTATAATGCGACCTATTCCCACCACGGCAATTCCTTCGACAGCGCCCTGATGGACGGATGGATGCAGATTGCGCTGGGGGATATCGATACGGCGCTGGTGGGGTGGTATGACGAAGAGATTCCCTTGTTTTCCGAAATGTTGTCAGCCAAGAGCGTGCAACCCGAGGACGTGGCCCTGGCTTTTGTCTTGAGCGCCTCGCCCGAAGGAGCCCTCCGGGAGTTGACTTTACCCATCGATTTTCGCGATTATGTTTAAAATGGTGCTTTTATCCCTGTTGCAAAGTTGTTTCCTTTGCGGAGGCCAGGTCCTGCTGAAAATGGGCTTGGCGGCCTCCGGTCCCTTTCATTGGAGCCGGGACTTCTTCCGGGCGCAACTGACCAACTGGTGGTACCTGGCCTGCGGCATTGCCTTCGGCGTTGCGACGGTGCTCTGGCTCTATCTGCTCAAACATTATTCTTTCAGTCTGGTCTATCCGCTGACCTGCCTGAGTTATGTGTTCGGGATGCTGGCCGCTATCTTTTTCTTGAAAGAGAGCGTGTCTTTGGCGCAGTGGGCCGGTGTGTTTCTCATTATTTCCGGTTGTGTGTTGATTGTCCGATGAAAGCGTTCCTGTCCTCTCTCTTGCTGCTGTTTTCCTGTCTCTTTGTCCGGGCGCAGGAAGAAGATTTGCTGCAGCAGGTGCTGGCGGCCAACGCTCCGCGGACGCTGCAGGCTTCCTTTACGATGGTCCGCCATTCGCCGATGCTGACCGAGGACCTGACCAGCGAAGGGGAGGTTTTTCTGCAGGCGCCGGACAAAATCTGCTGGGAGGTGCAGCGCCCGTTCTTCCGAAGGACGGTACTCAATGGCGCGGATGCGTCTGCCGGCCGCTTCCGAATGCCCGAAGCCAAGGATTTTACCCTCTCGTCCGGCCGCTCGGACGGGGCGGTCCGATTGGAATTGACGCCGCGGCGCAAGGATTTGCAGCGGCTGTTTGCCAAGATAGAAGTGGAAGCCCACCCCGTGACCCTGCTGGTGCGGGAGGTCCGCCTGGTGGGGAGGGACGGAGATTGGACGACCATCCGATTCGACCGGATCCGGACGGATGAAGTGATTCCCCAAGAACGATTTAATCCCTGAAACGATGCTCCAAGGAGAACTCTACGATGTCCTCACACGCGCGCGCGACGCCGTCGAAGTCCGCCTTCACCCGGAGAGCGCCCTCTATGCGGCGCATTTTCCCGGCTATCCCATTACCCCGGGCGTGGTGCTGGTGCGGATGGCCGTGGAACTGTTGTCCGGGCTGCAAGGGCGTACCCTGGATGTCAAGTCGGTCAAGAACATCAAGTTCGTCTCCCCGGTGATTCCGGACGGAGATGACCCGCGCCTGGTGTTCCAATTCAACGGAAGTTCCGTTTCGGTGGTGCGGGACGGGGTGCTTTGTGCCACGATGACGATGACTTTGGAGGAAGTGTGATGACTGTCGCCCGCCCGCATACCCTGATTTTGATTCCGACCTACAACAATGCCGGAACGGTCTCGGATGTGGTGGCCCGGTCGCTGGCCCGGTCGCTTCCCGTACTGGTGGTCAACGACGGTTCGACCGACGGGACGGCGGATATTCTCGCCCGGATGCAGCAGGAAAATGAGGCCCTGCAAGTGCTGACCTTCCCGATCAACCGCGGGAAAGGGCGTGCGCTCCAGGCGGGCTTGCTGGCGGCTCGCGAGCAAGGTTATCTCCAAGTCGTTACTTTGGATGCGGACGGACAGCATTTCCCGGAAGATATCCCCCTGTTGCTGGCCCGCTCGGGCGAGCACCGTCTGGTGACGGGCAGCCGCAACCTGACGGCGGACGGGATGCCCCGGGGCAATACCTTTGCCAACCGTTTTTCCAATTTCTGGTTCCGGGTTCAGACCGGGCGGGCCGTCTCGGACACCCAGACCGGGTTCCGGGTCTATCCCGTGCGGGAATTGTCCGGCCTTCGCCGGATGACGAGCCGCTACGAAGCCGAGTTGCTGCTGCTGGTTTTCGCAGCCTGGAAGGGGTTGGACATCGTTTCGGTCCCCGTCCGGGTCGTCTATCCCGAGGGGCGCGTTTCGCATTTCCGCCCGTACCGGGATTTCCTGCGCATCTCGCTGCTCAACACTTGCCTGTGCGTGCTGGCGTTGGTGTATGGCTATCCCCGTATGCTTTTTACGGCTTTGTTTCATAGGAGGAAGGCGGTATGAAGGGGCTCTTTTTAAGACTGTATGATTTTCTTTCGACCCGCAAGGTCGCGGCGGCGCTGTTGCTGGCCGCAGTCTTGGGAGCCTGCCTGTTTAATGCCCTGCGTATGCAGTATGACGAGGACATCTCTTCTTTCTTGCCGAAGGAGGAGTTGGAGCAGATCAGGCAGACCCGGGGGCAGGACCGGATGGCCGTCTTTTTTCAGGGCGGTACCCTCAGCGAGCGTCTGGATGCGATGGTTGCCTTTGAAGCCTATTGGAATGAGGCTTGTCCCGAGATTCCCGTCAGCGCCCGGGCCGACGACGGTGAAGTGCTGGAAACCTTTCGTTTCGTCAGCGACAACTGGCCCTATTTTCTGGAAGAAACCGATTATGTCCGAATGGATTCCTTGCTGGCGCAACCGGATTTCTACCGGCAGCGGCTCTCCGGGATGAAAGCCGCGATGGTTGTCTTGAACCCCTTGCAGGAGCGTTATTTCCGAACCGATCCGCTGGGCCTTTGCACGCCGGTTCTTCAGCGTCTGGCCCGCTTGCGTCCGGAAAGCCGTCTGGAAGAGGGCTGTCTCTTTACACCGGACGGCCGCACGGGCATCGTCTTCTTTGCTTCCCCTTACGGGGGCAGCGAGAGCGGAAAAAATGCGGGGCTGGTGGATGTGCTGCATCAGGTAAAGGCGCGGACGGCGCAGGATTTTCCGCAACTGCGCATCTTCTCCACCGGTGCGCCCGAGGTGTCCGCCGAGAATGCCG
Source organism: uncultured Bacteroidales bacterium (assembly GCA_946408295.1). The sequence goes on along the minus strand of CAMJRT010000008.1, from coordinate 11,964 downwards.
GCCGCATCAAGAAGGATTCTTTCCTGGCGCTGGCGCTGGCTACGCTTTTGATTTTTATCGTGCTGTGGTTCAGTTACAAGCGCTGGGCGGATGTGTTGTGGATTTTGATTTCCATCGCGACCGGAGCCCTGCTCGCCCTGGGCATCATCGCCTGTTTCAAGAGCAGCGTGAGCGTCATCGTCCTGGGAATCGGCTGCACCATTATCGGGCTGGCCGTCAACTATCCTTTGCATTATGTGGACCATTTGAAATACCAGCCGGACAAACGGAAAGCCCTGGCGGAACAGATTAATCCGCTGCTGGTGGGCAACATCACCACGGTGGCCGCCTTTTTGAGCCTGTTGCTGCTGAAAGCCGACGCCTTGCACGATTTCGGTTTCATCGGCGCGATGATGCTGGTGGGCACCATTCTTTTCGTGCTGGTCTTCCTGCCCCTGTTCCTCCCGGCGGCCCAAGCGCCGCGCAAGGCGCTCAAACTGGATGTGGACCGCTATTTCACCCGCCATACCCAGTCCCATCGCCCGCTGCTGCTTCTGCTCTTTGCCGGCCTGACCGTCTTCTTTGCCATCACCGGTTCCCGCGTCGGTTTCGATACGGATTTGCATCACATCAACTATATGACGGACGAGCAGGCGGAAGGTTTTGCGGTCTTGGAAAGCCTGCGTCCAACCCTTCCCGAGAACGACGAGTGGCCCGTGATGAACGGATTCGAACATTCCGCTCAGGAACGGGCGCTGGGGCTGTGGAAAGCCTTCCGGACGGCGCATCCCGAGATTCCCGACCGCCTGGCCGCCGCTGCCCGCCAGGAGGGATTTTCCGACCGGGCCTTCCAGCCTTTCCTGGACGCCCTCGCCCGAGATTGGGAGCCGCAGGGCCGTACTTACTTCCAGCCGGTGGATTTCGCCCCCGACCAGGGAGTGGCCCATTTGCTGGTCCGGAACCTCGCGGAGGATTTCAATACCCTCGGCCTGCTGTGTTCCCTGATTGTTTTCTTTTTCCTCTGGATCAGTCTCGGCTCGCTCGAATTGAGCCTGATGAGTTTCCTGCCCCTGGCCGTGGGCTGGATTTGGATTCTGGGGATGATGGGGCTTACCGGCCTTCAGTTCAATATCGTGAACATCATTCTGGCCACCTTCATTTTCGGACAGGGGGATGATTATACGATTTTTATGACCGAAGGGTTGATGTACGAATATGCGACGGGAAAGAAAATCCTGCATTCCTATAAAAACTCGGTGATGCTCTCCGGCCTGATTATGTTCATCGGCATCGGCGTGCTGGTCGTGGCCCGGCATCCGGCGATGCGTTCGCTGGGCCTGGTGACCATCATCGGGATGATGACCGTGGTGGCGATGGCTTACATCCTGCCGCCCCTGGTCTTTCGTTTCCTGACCCGCAGACACGGTGCGCTCCGTACGGTTCCGCTGACACTATGGGGTATCCTGAGCACCTTGTATCTGATAATCCAGATGGTGTTCTGGATGACCTTGCTCTCGGTGCTGACGGTTTTCATTCCCAAGGGGGCATTCTTTCACCGGATTATCCGGCGGGTGGCCCAGGCCGCCATTCACCTGATTCCGGGCTGCCGTTATACCTGCCACAATCCCCACGGAGAGGACTTTTCCAAACCCGCCGTGTATATTTGCAACCACCAGAGCCACCTGGATGTGCTGGCGCTGATCGCCCTCCATCCCAAACTGATCTTTATGACCAACGACTGGGTCTGGAAGTTCCCTTTCTACGGAGCCGTCATCCGCAAGGCGGGCTATTTCCCGGTATCCTGGGGCCTTTCCAAGAACAGCCGGCACACCAGGGAACTGGTGAAGCAGGGCTATTCCGTCGTCTTTTTCCCGGAAGGGACCCGCAGCATAGACGGCAGCATCCAGCGTTTCCACCGGGGTGCCTTCCTGACGGCCCAGGAGTTGGGGCTGGAAGTGGTGCCCCTCTGCATTCACGGTTTCTCCCATGCGCTGCCCAAGCGTGATTTCTTCCTTCGCAGGGCTCCGCTTTATCTGGAAATCGGACAGCGGGCGGCCGTACCCAAAGAGGCGGATATCGTCCGGATGACGCGCGAAATGATGCATTTCTATGTGGACTGGTACGCCCGCATCCGCCGCGAACGGGAAACCGCCGCATTCTTTGCGCCTTTTGTCCGCTTGGAGTATTTGTACAAGGGCCACGATACGCAGTTGGAGTGCCGCCGGGTGTTTCGCCCGGAGGTGTACCGTCAGATAGACGCGCTCACCGGACCCGAAATCGTATTGGAAAATGCGGGCTGCGGGGTAAGGGCCTTGTTGACCGCGCTTACCCACCCGGACAAGACCGTCATCGCACACATTGCGGACGAAGAATCTTATTTGACGGCGACCCGTTGCCGCCTCCCTAAAAACTTGCATTATGTCCAGGATTGAGTGGCTCATCACATTTCTGTTGCTGTTCGGCACCACGGCCTATGCCCAACAAAAGATATGGGAGGGAACGGCCTGCCGCAACCGGACGGTGACACTCGAAGCGTTCAAGGCGGAAGGCCAGGCGCGGGCGGCGGTCATCGTCTGTCCGGGCGGGAGTTACCATTGGCTGGACTATGGGACGGAAGGGACCAAGGTCGCGCAATGGCTCGCTTCCGAAGGCGTCGACGCCTATGTGCTGCGCTACCGGGTGGCGGGCAAGTTCGAGTTCGTGGCCAAATACCGGGTCCTTTTCCGGGGCAATCGTCATCCCGATATGATTTGTGACCTGCAACGGGCCATTCAGTTGGTCCGGGAACAATACGACGGCCCGGTGGGCGTGATGGGTTTCAGCGCCGGGGGACACCTGGTGATGAGCGCCGGGGAATTTTTCCGAACCAACTTCCTCCGTCGCTACGGCATCGAGCCGGCCGTCTCCCTGCGCCCCGATTTTATCGCCCCCATTTATCCGGTGGTGACTTTCTCCGACAAACGCTATGTACACAAGCGTTCCCGTCTGGGACTGCTGGGCGAGTGGAATACGGGCAAAAAACACTTGCGTGATTCCCTGTCGCTGGAAAAGCAAGTGCAAGCGGATACGCCCCCTGTCTTTTTGTTGAACTGCCTGGACGACCCCATTGTGGACTATCATAATTCCGTCCTGTTGGATTCGGCGCTGACCGCCGCCCGCGTGCCCCACACCTACATTCAGTATGCGACCGGCGGCCACGGATTCGGAGCCGAGCCGACCCACCAGAACACGGAAACCTCCCAATGGCAGTCCTTATTTATAAATTGGCTGAAAGAAAATGGATATTGAGTTTCAAAAACCCGAAGAAATCAAGGCCTTCCAGGAGGCTTTGCTGAAAGATGCGCTGTGCTATCTGCAGGCTCATTCCCGCTATTATCAACGCCTCTTCGACCGCTATCACATCGATATCGGGAAAATCCGGCACATCGAAGACTTGCAGAAGATTCCCTTTACGGAAAAGAAAGACCTGCAATTGTTCAACGAGGAATTTCTCTGCTGTCCCAAGGAGAAAATCGTGGACTATGTGACGACCTCCGGCACCCTGGGAGACCCGGTCACCTTCGGCTGTACGGAGAAGGATTTGCAGCGTCTGGCCTACAACGAGAAGAAGAGTTTTGCCTGCGCCGGCGTGCAGCCGGGGGACATCGTGCAGTTGATGACGACCCTCGACAAGCGCTTTATGGCGGGCCTGGCCTATTTCCTGGGTATCCGGGAACTGGGCGCCGGCATCATCCGCGTGGGGAACGGTATTCCCGAGTTGCAATGGGATACCATCCAGCGGCTCAAACCCGATACCCTTATGTGCGTGCCCTCATTCATCTTGCGCCTGATCCAGTATGCGGAGGAACACGGCATCGATTACAAGAACTCTTCCGTCCGGCGCATCATCGGCATCGGCGAAGGATTGCGCACCCAACAGTTCGAACTCAACCTGCTGGGCCGTCGCATCCAGGAGAAATGGGATGTCGGACTCTTTGCCACCTACAGTTCGACCGAGATGGGCGCCACCTTCTCGGAATGTCCGTACGGCTGCGGCGGACACGTCCATCCGGAACTCATCATCGTGGAAATCATCGGAGAGGATGATATGCCGGTGCCCGACGGCGTGGTGGGGGAGGTTGTCGTGACCACCCTGGGCGTGGAAGGGATGCCGCTGCTGCGTTTCCGCACGGGTGATATGGCGGCCAAGATTACGGAGCAATGCCGGTGCGGCCGTTACAGTTTCCGCCTGACTCCGCTGGTCGGCCGCAAAAACAATATGATCAAACTCAAAGGAACCACCCTCTATCCCCCTGCCGTCAACGATGTGCTGGACAACACTCCCTATGTGGAGAATTATGTGCTGGTGGTGCAGGACAGCGATGCCGGTACCGATGATCTGATCGTTCAACTGGGTTTGAAATACCAGCCGGACTTCGATGTGGTGAAGGATTTGAAAGACCGTTTCCGTTCCCGTGTCCGGGTCGCCCCGCAGGTCGAGATCAAGAGCGTGCAGGAGATTGCAGCCATCAATTTCCCGGCCAAGAGCCGCAAGCCGGTTAAGTTCATAGATAAAAGATCCAGCCATGTTTGACGATATCCGTCCTTTTGTCGATGCCGAGATTCCCGCCGCTATGCAGCGGATAGCGGGGCATCTGCAATTTCCGACCGTCAGCCGCTTTCTCTTTCCCCGGGAGGACCCGGCGTGGGTGGGGGCGCAACTGGGTGGCTGTCGTACCATCGCCGACTTCCAACTCTCGTTTATGTATCCCGCCATCTCCTCCATTATGGAGAGGACGACCGGGGGCGTCAGCGTAACGGGATTGGAGCGCCTGGACCCGAAAAAGCACTACTTGTTCATCTCCAATCACCGCGACATCGTCCTGGATGCGGCTTTCTTGCAGGTTTTGCTGACGGATGCCCGGCTCCCGACGACGGAAATCACCTTCGGCGCCAACCTGATGCAGGGGGAGTTTATCACGGACATCGGAAAATCCAACAAAATGTTCCGGGTGGAGCGGCCGAATACGGTGGCATCGGCCCGTGAGTTTCTGCTTCGTTCCCTGCATTTGTCGGAATACATCCGCTACACCCTATTAGAAAAGGGGGAGTCCATCTGGATTGCCCAGCGCAACGGCAGGACCAAGGACGGGGATGACCGGACAGACCGGGGCATCGTGACGATGTTGATGCAAAGCGGCCGGGAAGACCGGGTGGCGGCCCTTTCCGAATTGAATATCGTACCCATTTCCATTTCCTATGAGTGGGAACCCTGTGCCGTGCTCAAAGCCCTCGAACTGTATGCCCGTTCCTCCGGAGAACCTTATACCAAGCACCCCGGAGAAGATTTGAACAGCATCCTGACGGGGATTGTACAGCCCAAGGGACGGGTCTGTCTTTCGGTGGCGCCTCCGATGACCGAGCGAGTGCTGGAACCCTTCTGCGGTTTGCCGAAAGGGGAATTCACCACCGCCGTCGCCGCCCTCATCGATGAATGGGTACACACCCGTTATCATCTGTTTCCCAACAACTACATCGCCTGGGATCTGCTGCACGGCAGTTCCTCGGGACCCTATACGGAGACGGAGAAGGATGCGTTTATGCAGCATCTTTCGCAACTGGACCGGTATGACGATGCCGTTGCGCTGCGTTCCATTTTGCTGCGCATCTATGCCAATCCCGTCGCCAACGCACGTAAGTATTCACAAGCATCCGAATCATTATGAGAAGAGTCGTCATTACAGGGATGGGCATTTATTCCTGCCTGGGCGTTACGCTGGACCAGGTGCGGGATTCGTTGTACCGGGGCGTATCGGGCATCCGTTTCGACCCGCTCCGCAAGGAACACGGCTTCCGTTCCGGCCTGACCGGCTGGGTGCCCGAACCGGATTTGAAAAAAGAACTGCCCCGTTCCCAGCGTGTCTATATGCCCCGGCAGGCGCAATATGCCTACTGTGCCACGCGGGATGCCCTGGCGCAGGCGGGGATTACCGAAGATTTTCTGGAGACCCACGATGTCGGGCTCATCTATGGCAACGACAGTACGGCGGATGCCGTCTATCAGTCGGTGGCCAAAATCATCGAGAAAAACGACACGATGCTCTGCGGCTCGGGTGCCATTTTCCAGTCGATGAACTCGACGGTAACGATGAACCTGGGCGTTATTTTCCACCTTCGGGGCATCAACCTGACCGTTTCCGCGGCCTGTGCCAGCGGCTCGCACGCCATCGGCTGGGCCGGGATGCTGATTCAGAACGGATTGCAGGATATCGTCATCTGCGGCGGCGCCCAGGAAATCAACGAAGCGGCGACGGGCTCTTTCGACGGCATTTCCGCCTTCTCCGTGCGCGAAGACAATCCCGCTGCGGCCAGCCGTCCGTTCGACCGGGACCGGGACGGCCTGGTGCCCGGCGGCGGTGCGGCCACCCTGGTCGTGGAGAGTTATGAGAGCGCGATTGCCCGGGGAGCCAACATCATCGCCGAGGTGCTGTCTTATGGATTTTCTTCCAACGGCGCCCATATTTCTTCCCCCAATGTCTCCGGCCCTTCCCGTTCGCTGGAAATGGCCATCCGGCGTTCCGGCCTGGATATCCGCGATATCGGCTACATCAATGCCCACGCCACCTCCACCCGGGTGGGGGACGCCAACGAGGCGAAGGCCATCGCAAATGTCTTCGGCGACCGGACGGTTGAGGTGACAAGCACCAAGGGCCAGACCGGTCACGAGATGTGGATGGCCGGGGCGAGCGAAGTGATTTACTCCATCCTGATGATGAAGAACGGCTTTATCGCGGGTAATAAAAATTTCGAAAACCCGGACGAAGATACGGTCCGCCTGTTGATTCCGGCCGAAAGGATGGAAAAACATTTTGATGTGTTTCTGTCCAACTCGTTCGGATTCGGAGGCACCAATTCCACCCTCATCATCAAGAATGTTTGATGTCATCGTCATAGGAGCCGGCATCAGCGGCCTGATGTGCGCGAATATCCTTTCGCGCACCGGGCTCAGGGTATTGGTCTTGGAGAAGGCACCCAAAATCGGGGGAATGCTGCAAGGCTTCACCCGCCGGGGCGTCTCCTTCGACACCGGTTTCCATTATGTGGGCGGCCTGGGCCCCGGGGAATCGCTGGAATGGATTTTCCGCTATCATCGTCTGATGGACCTGCCTTGGGTGCCGCTGGATGCGAGCGAGGAGGTCTGTCTGGATGGGAAAAGTTATCGGGTTCCCTGCGGCTTCGATGCCTTTGTGGAAGGGATGGCCCGTTATTTTCCGTCGGAGCGGGAGGGGCTTGCGGCCTATGCCGGAGCCCTGCAAAACCTTTGCTCCCACATCCGGGACCTGGACTTCGACCGGCTTCCTTTCTTTGAGCAAAGTGCCGCCGCTTTTTTGTCGGAGACGATTCGGGATCCGCAGTTGCGCCGGGTGCTGACTTCGATGGGGCCGCGGATGGAGATGCGTCCGGAGAGCCTTCCCTTTTATGAATACGCCCAGATCAGCGGCTCCTTTATCGAGAGCGCCTGGCGGCTGGGCGCACCGGCCGTCCGGCTGGCTGAAATCCTGGCGGATCAGGTACGCGGGCAGGGCGGGGAAATCCGCTGCGGCTGTGCGGTGGAAACGATTGCGGCGCAGACGGTCACGGCCGGCGGCCGGACCTTTTCGGCCCCCAACATCATTTCTACCTTGCCGCCCGCCTGTACGGTGGCCCTCGCGCAGGGGCTTCGCAGCAGTTACCAGCATCGCATCCAATCCCTGGAGGAGACCGGCGGGATGTTTACGGCCTATCTGGAACTCACGCCGGGCCTTGTTCCCTATGTGAACCACAGCGTGAGCCTGGACGGGCAGGTCTTCGTCCATTTCTATCCGCCGCAGAAGGGGAGCGGGTGGGCGGACCGCATCGAGTTGATGATGCCCCTCGCGCAGTGGCCCGCCACCCGTGGATCCGGCTATGCACGCTGGAAGGCATCGCTGGCGGAGCAAAGCCTGGCGCTGGCCGAAACTCGTTTTCCGGGCTTGAAACGTGCCGTAAAAACGGTCTGTACCAGTTCGCCGCTGACTTGGCAGCGCTATACCGGTTCCGCTTCCGCCTTCGGTGTCCGCAAGGATTATCGGGCGGTATTGAATACCGTTTTGAGTTGCCGCACCCCCTTGCCGGGACTGTGGCTGGCCGGACAAAGCGTCGCGCTGCACGGGCTGCTCGGTGTCTCGATGACCGTTTTGAACACGATTTCGCAAATTTATGGACAACAATTAATACGCAAAGAATTCGCTCTATGAAAGTAGCATTGGTAACAGGAGGCGGCCGGGGTATCGGCCGGGCTGTCAGCCTTCAACTGGCAAAAATGGGGTACTATATCATCGTAAACTACTGCTCGAACAAGGCGGCCGCCGAGCAGACCTTGGCCGCCATCAACGAATGGGGACAGCAAGGGGAAATCCTCGGCTTCGATATTTCCGACAAGGATGCCGTCGCGGCCGCCATTTCCGGTTGGCAGAACGCCCATCCCGACGAGTACATCGAGGTGCTGGTCAACAACGCGGGCATCCGTCGCGACAACCTGATGATTTGGATGGAAGAAGAGGACTGGACCCAGGTCTTGCAGACCAACTTGCATAGTTTCTACTATGTCACGCGGCCGCTGTTGCAGCCAATGATTCTGAAGCGTTTCGGCCGCATCATCAATATCGCTTCCCTGTCGGGCTTGAAGGGCCTGCCCGGACAGGTCAATTACTCCGCCGCCAAAGGGGGACTTATCGCCGCGACCAAGGCGCTGGCGCAGGAAGTGGCCCGGAAAAATATCACCGTCAATGCGGTGGCGCCCGGCTTCATCGCATCGGATATGACCGCCGGATTGGATGAAGCGGCCTTGAAAAAGGAGATTCCCGCCGGCCGCTTCGGTCGTCCGGAAGAGGTGGCGGCCGTCGTCGCTTTCCTGGCCTCCCGGGAGGCCTCCTATGTGACGGGCGAATGTATTTCTATTAACGGTGGTATCTATTGCTGAAAAGTATGAAAAGATTGACGATTGACGAGGTGGAGAAAGTCATTCGGGGCGAACAGTTCGTTCCGGATGCGGACGCCTTGGCTGCTGTGCGGAAGAGTTATGATTTCCTAAAAACATTTTCACAGGGGAAAATCATTTATGGCATCAACACCGGTTTCGGTCCGATGGCCCAGTGGAGAATCGATGACAAAGATTTGAAGGCGTTGCAATACAACATCATCCGCAGCCATTCCACGGGGGCGGGCGAGGCGCTGGGCCGCGAGCAGGTACGTGCCGCGATGCTGGCCCGCATCGGGACTTTCCTGCAAGGCCGTTCCGGGATTCATCCCGAGGTGGTGGAACTGCTGGTGGCTTTTTTGAACAAGGACATCACGCCCTTTGTTCCGCGCCACGGCAGTGTCGGTGCCAGCGGCGACCTCGTCCAACTGGCCCATATCGGTCTCACCCTGATTGGCGAGGGCAAGGTGCTTTACAGGGGACAATGGCTTCCTACGGCCGAGGTGATGGCGGAAAACGGCCTGCATCCCATTTCCATCCATATCCGGGAAGGGCTTTCCGTGACCAATGGAACCTCCGTGATGACGGGTATCGGCATTGTGAATATTCTTGACGCGGTGCAGTTGCTGGACTGGGCGACCCTGGCCGCCGTGTGGATGAACGAAATCGCATCTTCCTACGACGATCTGATGGCGGAGCCGCTGAACGAGGTCCGTCGCCAGAAGGGGCAGAATATCATCGCCCGGCGTATGCGGAAGATAGCCGCCGGCAGCCAATGCCTGGCTCATCGTGAACACGAACTCTATGAGGGGCCGCATTCGGAGTCCGTTTTCCGACACAAGGTGCAGGCCTACTATTCGCTGCGCTGTACCCCGCAGATCCTGGGCCCCATTTATGATACGGTTGCCAATGCCTGGGAGGTGCTCGAAAATGAATTGAATTCCGCGTGCGACAACCCCATCGTCGATCCCGAGACCCGGAATGTCTATCACGGCGGCAATTTCCACGGCGATTATGTTTCGTTGGAAGCGGACAAAGTGAAAATCGCCCTTGTGCGGCTTTGTATGACGGCGGAACGGCAGTTGAATTACCTGTTCCACGACCGCATCAACGGTATCCTGCCGCCTTTCCTCAATGCGGGGACGCTCGGACTGAATTACGGGATGCAGGCCTGCCAGTTTACGGCCACCTCTACTACGGCCGAGTCCCAGACCCTGGCGATGCCCAATTATGTACACAGCATTCCCAACAACAACGACAATCAGGACATCGTCTCAATGGGGACCAATTCCCAACTGTTGTGCGCCCAGGTGATTGAGAATGTCTATCAGGTGCTGGCCATCCAGTATATCGCCCTCGCCCAGGCCTCCGACCTGCTGGACAAGACTTCCAAGCTCTGCGGCCTTTCCCGCAAGGTCTATGGCGATATCCGCCGGATCCAGCCTTTCATCACGGATGACACCCCTTTCTACGAGCCCATCCGTCAGGTCATCGACTATCTCAAAACCACTCCGTTACGGCTGGCAGAATGAAACGTCTCGGGCTCATAGCGTTATTGTTGCTGGCCTGCTGCGGGGCGCGGGCGCAGTATGTCGTGGGGACAAGGGCGGACGGTTCGGAGGCTACGGTCCCTTATTCGTTTGACACGGATATCCGCGCCATCCGGCAGAACGCTTTTCCGAATTTCAACAGTCCTTACGGCGATTATATCCAATATGCGCCGCTGGCCCTGGTGCCGCTCCTGAAGGCCTGCGGCGTGCCCACGCGCAACAACTGGGGGCGGATGGCTTCGGCGGCGGCCTTCTGCGCTGTTTTCTCCGGCGGGGTGTCCCGGGGCTTGAAGTATGTCGTACATCGGGAGCGGCCCAATCTGGCGGACAACAAGTCTTTTCCGTCCGGTCACACGATGCTCGCCTTTTCCGCCGCCCACGTATTGCATAAGGAATATGGGTGGTACAGCCCCTGGATCAGTGTCGCCGGCTACACGGTGGCGCTTTCTACCGTCGTACAGCGCCAGGCGACCGATGCCCATTGGATGAGCGACACCTTCGCGGGAGCGGTCCTGGCCATCGGCTGCGTGGAACTGGGCTATTTTCTCAATGATTTGATTTGGCGGGACAAAGGCCGCTGCAAGAAATTCAACGAGCACGCCCATTATCATTACGAGCCGGAAGCCCACGACTACTATACCATCGAATGGCTCTATGGCCGCCGTTTTATGTGCGGGACGCAGGACAATATTGAGCAGTCCATAACCCCTTGGCGCGGCGGCTATGTCGCCTTGCAGGCGGAATTGCCCTGGACACGGGGTGCCCTGGGCAGCACGATGCCCGGTGCGGAGGGGACCATTGCGATGAATTCCGGTATCAAAACCCGTCTGGGCGCCGGCTCCCTCACCCATAAGGACGGCTCTTCCTACAATACTTATAACTTGATGGTCGGCGGCTATTGGACGCTGGCTTTTACGGACTGGTTTGAAGCCGAGGCCTATCCGATGCTGGGCGCCGCCTGGAACGCCCAAGGCGTGGGACTTGACGCCGACCTGGGCCTGAGCGCCAATTTCATTACCGGCGGAGCCTTCAAACTCAAACTCTTTGCAGAGTTCGAGGCGTTCAAGATACAAAAAAACTCGCCGTTTTGGGCGAGTTTCTTACTGGGTTATAGCACAGGATTCTATTTCTAGTTCCGCCTACTTCTTGGCATTTTTCTTGGCAACGGTACGCTCGGTGTCGAACATCACGGGCGTTCCGATGAAGATGGAAGCATAGGTTCCGATGATGATACCGAGGATGAGGGCGACCGCCAGACCGCGGATGGTTTCCCCGCCGAAGATGGCGATGGAGAGCATCGTCACCAAGGTCGTGAGGGAGGTGTTCATCGTACGGGACAGGGTTGCGTTGAGCGCTTCATTGACCACACCGCTGAACTCGGCTTTCGGATGCAGGCTTCTGTACTCGCGGATACGGTCGAAGATAACCACGTTATCGTTGATGGCGTAACCGATGATG